>DATBAK010000018.1 GCA_036271555.1 Acidimicrobiia bacterium | reverse complement strand
CACTTGCTCGTGGCCGTGCTCGGCACGGTCGTGTCGCAGTAGAAGCCCTTGCTGTAGGTGAAGTCCAGCGGTACGCCGTCGTAGTTGGCGACGGTCATGCCGAACTCGTTGATGCCCCGACCGGGGATGTTCGAGGCATTGCTCGCGGGATTGTTCACGCCCGCAACGGCGACGCCCCCGATCGCGAGCGCGCCGATTACGACTGCGCCCGCGACGATCCGTCCGATTCTCTTCAACATTCCTCCTGGGTTGCTGGTTTCCCCGCCGCTCTGGTGTCTCCGGAGCCGTACCCCGGAGCGGATGGCCGTGCCGAGAGATCAACGGCGGCGCGACGCGGCGCGGGTTTGACGCGATAGGAGGCCCGAACGAGACTCCCCGGGGGCGCAAGGGGGCCAGGCACTGGCGCGCGCCCGCGGAGGTCGACATGCGCGGGACGGTGAGGGTCTTTCTGGCGTGCACGCTGGTCGCGGGCTTCGCGGCGAGCGGCATCGCCGCCGGGACGAGTGGTGCGGGCGCGACGGTGGTCGCCTCGGGCGACGCGACCGCGATCGCGGCCGCGCTCTCGTCGCCGACCGCGCACGTCACGGGTGCGTCGTTCGTCGCCGAGCCCGACGGCACGCCGAACGGAACGTCGGACGCCGCGCTCGCGGACTTCCCGACCGACGGCTCGTCGTTCGGCATCCTCACGACCGGTGACGTGAACAGCGTGCCGAACCCCGGCACGTTCGCGAGCACGAACGCCGGCGGCAGCGACGACGTGCGCGGCGACACCGACAACGACGTCTCGATCCTGAAGGTCGACGTCGACGTGCCGAGCGGTTCCAACTGTCTCGCGTTCGACTTCAAGTTCCTGTCGGAGGAGTACCCGCGCTTCGTCGGCACGTCGTACGACGACGCGTTCGTCGCCGAGCTCGACACATCGGACTGGACGACGTCGGGTTCCGCGATCACCGCGCCGAACAACTTCGCGTTCGATGGCTCGGGCGACGTCGTCAGCGTCAACTCGACCGGCATCGGTGGCATGACACCGGCCAACGGCGCGGGCACCGCGTTCGAGGGCAACGGCGAGAACCCCGACGGCGCGGCCACCGGCGTGTTGCACGCCTTCCATCAGGTGAGCCCGGGCGCGCACTCGCTCTACTTCTCGATCTTCGACCAGGGCGATCATGGCGTCGACTCGGCCGTGTTCCTCGACAACCTGCGCGTCGGCTTCGTGGCGAACCCCGGCGTCAACTGCGCGCAGGGCGCGACCCCCGTCACCTACTCGCTCGACCTCCAGCCGCCGACCGCGAGCAACATCGTCGGGGCGCAGCACAGCGTCACCGCGACGCTGACCGACCAGGACGGCAACCCGATCGTCGACGCGCCCGTCGACTTCACCGTCACCGGCGCGAACCCCGGCACCGACACCGAGGCGACCGACGACTCCGGCGCCGCGACCCTCACCTACACGGGAACGAACGCGGGCTCCGATCAGATCAGTGCGTGCTACGACGCCGACGACGAAGCGCCGTGCGAGGCGGTCGCGTCCGCGAGCGCCGATTGGGCGGTGCCCGGACTCGACGTGCAGAGCGGGCTGACTCCGAACCCGGTGACCGAAGGCGACAACGTCGTCGACGACATCACGGTCACCGCGACCGGCGCGACGAACCACAACGTCGTCGCCGACGTCACGAGTGATCTCGGCGGCAACGTGATCAGCGCGAATCCGTCACAGGGTTTCTGCGACGACGAGAGCGAAGGCACGCTGCACCCGGCGGACGAGACCGACAACGACGTGGTCTGCTACCTCGGCGACCTCACCTCGGGCGCGTCGGCCACGATCCAGGTCGTCGTCAACGTGCCGAGCAGCGGATCCGAGAGCGGCACGTTCAACGTGTCCACGAACGCGACCTCCGACGAAGTGCCCGCGCCCGGCGTGACGTCCGAAGCGAGCACGAACGTGGCGAGCAGCTCCTCCGACTCGGTCAGCGGTTACGTGCCACCGGGCGGGTCGATCGACCTTGGACCGGGCAAGCCGTCCGACAACACGCCGACGGTCGCGTCGTTCGCGCTTCCCGGCAGCGGAGCGGGCGCGCAGATGACCCTCGACACCGAGACCGCGCCGACCGGCTTCTGCGGCGGCTCCGCGTGCCGCGGCGATCTGCTCGGCCTCACCGACTTCTCCGGCTACACCAACCCGAAGAGCCCGGCGGTGCTGCAGATCCGCTTCGACCGCAGCATCGCGACGCACGGGGCGAACGTGAAGCTCTACGTGCAGAAGTCGCCCGAAGGACCGATCACGCCGATCGCGTACTGCGGACCGCGCCCGCACTGGACGCACGCGCAGATCCACTACAGCCGGGTGCTCCAGCGCAACGGGCTCGGTCCCCACAGCGGCTACGCGGTGCCGTCGCCGTGCATCAACGCGAAGAAGCTGACGAACCACTGGTTGCAGGTGCAGATCCTGCTGCTCTCCGGCGACCCGAAGATCGGCTTCAGGTAGGGGCGAGCACCGCGGTCGGAGTCGCGGGCACCGACGTCACACCGAGCTCGGCGAAGATCGTCGCGGCTTCACGCTCGGCCGCCGCGGCGATGTCGCGCTCGCCGCTCGCGTTCGCGGCTGCGACGAGCGCGTGCTGGGTCAACGCGATCTCGAAGCGCGCGTCACGGGCGCGCGCTTCTTCGAGGCTTTCGGTCAGCGCGGCGTACCCCTCGTCGACGCGTCCGAGCGCAACGAGTGCGACCCCGCGGATGCGTTGGAGCACGGTGAGCTCGACCTGCCCCCGTGAGCGCTCGAGCTGCGCGTCGGCCATGGCGAGCGCGGCGTCGAAGTCGCCGCGCAGGTTGAGACACTCCGCGGTTCGCGCGTCGACCTCGAGCACGTCGCCGGTCGATCCGATGCTCGCGAACGTGTCGCGTGCCTCGGCGAGCAGCGCGAAGGCGGCGTCGAAGTCGCCGCGCCGCGCTGCGATGCGACCGAGGTGCATCGTCGCGAGCGCGTGGCCCGACGGATGCTCGACGGCTCGCCACACGCGCGCCGCGTCGCGGAACGACTGCTCGGCCGCGTCGAGATGGCCCTGGTCGGCGAGGACCTCGCCGATGTTCATCGTGCCGCTCGCGGCGTCGACCGCGTTGCCGGTCACGAGACGCGCCGCGCGCCCCTGGTCGTACAGCTCGAGGGCCTCGGTCCACCGACCTTCCCAGTACGCGAACGCGCCGAGGTTGTTGAGCACGACCGCCTGGCCGCCGAGATCGTCGAGCTCCCGGTAGATCTCGAGGGCGCGCGCCGAGTGCGTCGCGAGCTCCGGGTGACCGCGCTCGACGTGGATCCAGTCGAGGATGAAACGCGCCTGGGCCTCGGCCGCGAGCGCGCCGGCCGCGACCGCGTCGGCGACGGCCTCGGTGCAGACCGCGGCGGCCTCGTCGCTCCGGCCCTGCGTCTGGCGCACGATGGCGTGCCAGGTCTTCAACTGCGCGCGCGGCTCGGTCGCGCCGACGCCCGCGGCGTCGAGGAGCTGCAGCCCGCGCCGCGCGGTCGCGACGACCCGCCGGTAATGACCGGTCCGCTCCGCGATCACCGCTTCCTTCACCAGCAGCCCCGCCTCGGCGGGCGCGTCTCCCGCGCGCAGCTTGCGCGCGCTGCGGTACGCGGCGAGCGCGGTGTCGAAATGACCCGAGCGTTCGCGCGCGTCGCCGAGGACCTCCCAGGCGTCGGCGATGTCGTCGGACGGAAGCTCGGCCCGCACGTAGCGGGACGCCGCGAGCGCGCGCTCGAGGAACTCGCCGGCCTCGACGTTCGCGTACTTCGCGTAGGCGCGCCGTCCCGCGATCTGTGCGTACTGCCACGCGTCGGCGAACCGCTGCGCGTGGAAGCAGTGCAGCGACAGGAGCTCGGCCTCGCTCTCGACGTCGTCGCCGAGGCGGGTCGCCATCGCATCGCAGGCGCGTGAGTGCAGCGTGCGCCGGCGTCGGTACGCGAGGCCTTCGTACACGGTGTCGCGCAGCAGCGCGTGACGGAACGCGATCGTGTCGGTACTACCGACGATCAGGAAGCCGGAGAGCTGGTCCCACATCGCGTCGTCGATGACCGGCAGATCCGGCTCCACGACCGCGCGCAGCTCCGCGAGCGAGAAGGTGCGGCCGAGCACCGACGCATAACGCAGCAGCAGTTGATGCGCGGGTGGCAACAGGTCGACCTGCGCGCTGATCACCGCATCCACGGACTCGGGGAGGGAATCGACGCCGGTCGCGCGCGCGGTCGCGAGGAGCTCCGAGAGGAACAGCGGACTGCCGGCCGCGCGCGCCGCGAGCTTGGCGATGTCCCCGGGCCGCAGCGGTGCGTCCTCCGTCGCGCCGAGGAGCGCCGCCGCCGACTCCTCCTCGGTGAGCGGCTCGGGCCGCAACGTGAAGACGTGCGGTGCGTCCGACTGCAGGTCGAGGTCATCGCGGTTGGTCGCGCACACGAGCGCGTTGCGGGCGCGCAGACCCTGCACGATCACCGACAGGATCGCCTGTGACGCGGAGTCCATCCAGTGCAGGTCTTCCGCGACGACGAGCACGGGTGTCGGCATGAGCGCGTCGACGAGCAACGCGGTGACCTCGTTCACGCGGTCGCGGCGGAACTCCGGCGCGAGGCGCGCGGTCTCGACCGTGTCGGGAAGGTCGAGGTCGAGCGGCGTCGCCAGCAAGGGGAGCCAGGGCACGAGGTCGGGGGTCGCGTCGGTGACGACGCGCGCGAGCCGGGCCGCGACCTCGTCGCGAGGTGCGTCGGGCGCGACGTCGAGGAGATCGTGCAACAGCCACCAGAACGCGGCGTAGGGCGTGTGCGCCTCGTACGGATCGCACGTGATCCGCATCGTCGGCAGCCGTCCCGCGACGATGCGCTCGAGCTCCTCCGTGAGCCGCGACTTGCCGATGCCCGCACCGCCGACGATCTGCACGAACCGGCCGTCGCCCTGCAACACCGCGTCGACCTGCTCGGTGAGCGCGGTGATCTCGGCCTTGCGGCCGACGAGTGGAAGTGACGCGGCCTCGGTGAGCGCGCGGCGTTCGGGCGCGCCGAGCGCGAACGCCTCGACGGCCAAGCGCTTGCCCTTCACCATGAACGGTTCGAGCGCGGTCGTCGACCACGGTGTGATGCTGTGCCGGAGCACCGCGGGTGTGGTGATGACCTGGCCCGGCTCGGCGCGCGCCATGAGCCGCGCCGACAGGTTCACGGCGTCGCCCATGAGTGTGTACGTGCGGCGAAACGCAGGGCCGATGTTGCCGGCGAACACGGAGCCGCGATGCACGCCCGCGCGCACCGGCAGCCGATGCGGTCGCGCGACGACATCGTGCACCGCGGCGAGCAGGCGGTCCTCGTCGCGCTCGGCGCGGCGCGGCGCGCCCGCCGCGAGGATGATCTTGCCGCCGTCCTTGTCGACGTCGGTCGCGAGGAACGTCACGTCGCGCGCGTCGACGGTCTGTTGCACGTCGACGACGAGCTCTTCGAGCGCTGCTGCGACGGCGGCCGGACCTTCCTGCTCGAACAGTGCGTCGGTGCCATCGAAGTGCAGGAACGCGACGGTCACCTGGCGGTGCTCGGGGTCGCCACCGCCGGCTTCGAGGTGGCGGCGGATCGCCGTCGGCAGGAACGGCGCGGGCTCGAAACCGCGGGGGACCATGCGCTCGAACGGCAGCGCGCTCGCGACCGGGCGCGCGCCGCGCCGGATGCGGATGCCCGGTCCGAGCGGCGCCCCGAGGAGGGCGGGCGGGAGCGCGGCCGCGGTCGCGGCGGACACGATCACCTCGCCGGCCGATGCCGCGCCCTCCATGGCCGCGGTCGTCGTCACCGCGGGCCCCGCGAGCAGGAGCTCGCGGTGCGAGTCGCCGACGAGGAAGCACCCGAACTCGCCGCTGTGCACACCCGCCGACATGCGCAGCGTCACCCGGCCCGCGGTCGTGTCGATCCTTCCGACTTCGCGGAGCCGGTGCTGCATGCCGATCGCCGCGTTCGTCGCGCGCGGCGCGTGCCCGTCGTCCTCGAAGAGGAGCAGCAGCGCGTCGCCACCGAACTTCAGCAGGCTGCCGCCGTTGTCGTACGCGACCGCGAGGAGCTCGGTGAACGCGTGGCCGATGACCTCGGCCACCTCTTCGGCGCCGACCTTGCCGTGACGCGCGAGTCGCTCCGACATCTTCGTGAAGCCCGACACGTCGACGAATACGAGCGTGCCGTCGATGACGCGCCACCGTTCGTCGGGCGCGGCGTGCGTCCAGTCGACCGACAGGCGGGGCAGGTACGACAGCAGATCGACCGTCACGGCCCGCCTCGCCCTCCCCGCGTCCCGCCGCCGCCGGACGGTCGTGCAAACACCCCGAACCCGGCGTTCAGCTTAGAAGGGGCGACTGCGGCGGCGCCGGTCTACGATGATCCCTCGCGCCAGCGCTCGTAGCTCAATGGATAGAGCATCTGACTACGGATCAGAAGGTTGTGGGTTCGACTCCCGCCGAGCGCACTGAAGAAGTCCTCGTCATCGGGCTGGAGCTGCGGTGACGGCCGTAGTGGTGTAGCCAACGGTGTAGCCAAGCGCCACGATCACGCAGTGGCTGACTCGTCGTAGGAGTCGGAGACGGCTGTGAGCGCGCGCCGCTTCGCGTCCGCCGCTGGCTTCGCGTAGACGTCCGCCGTGATCGCGAGGCTCGCGTGGCCGAGCACAGCGCTCACGACTTCCAACGGCGCGCCTTGCTCCAGCATCACGGTCGCCGCGGTGTGCCGCGCGGCGTGGATCCGCCGACGGCCGACCCCGGCCTTCTCCGTCACGCCGTGCCACCAGCGCAGCGCGTTGCGAGGGTCGAGAGGTGTCCCGATCGGCGACGTGAACACATGGGCGCTCTCGCGCCATGAGCCGCCCGCCTTGAGCCGCTCCTCGGCTTGGCGCACGCGATGCTGAGCAAGCGCGGCGACACAACGGTCCGGAAGCGGAATCGTGCGCGCGCTGCCGCGTGTCTTGGGCGAGCCGACCCTGAGGCCCCTGCCCGCCGTGTAATGGAGCGTTCGATTGACGGTCAGCTGCTTCGCGTCGAGATCAAGGTCGGACCACTGGAGCCCGAGCAGTTCGCCGCGCCGCAGTCCGAGGGTCAGCGCGAGGACCGCGAAGGCTTCGAGTCGGTCGCCCTTTGCAGCGGCGAGGATCGCCCGCGCCTCGCTCGCGGTCGGCGCGTCGTCGAGCTTCCGGCCGCCGCCCTTCGGGCCGTCGACGAGAGCGGCCACGTTCCTCGTGACGACGCCGCGGCGCTCCGCGTGGCTCAACGCGCGACGGAGCACAGCGCGCGCGTATCGCTGAGTCCTCACTGACAGCCCCGCCTTCCTGAGCGAAGTCAGCATGCTGTCGACATGGTCCGGCGTCAGCTTCGCGACGGGAACCGTGCCGATGTGCGGTAGCACGTAGTGATCGATGACGTAGCGATAGCTCGCGGCGGTCTCGTCCTTCACCGTGCCAGGCAGCACCTTGTCGAGCCACAACGTGAGGTACTCGGCGGTCGACTGTCGCTCGTTCGTCGTGCCTACTCCGGACGCGACGGCGCGCCGGACCTCCTCCACTCGACGCATCGCATCGGCCTTCGTCTTCGCGCGCACGACTTTCCGAAGTCGTCGTCCGGTCTTCGGGTCGCGTCCGAGCTCGACGCTTGCGCACGAGAGCCCGTCCGCGCGGCGGTAGAGCCCACCTTCGCCAGACCCGCGTCGCTTCGTCACTGTCTCCGTCTCTTCCACGTAGTGCCTAAGCGGCCCGTCGACTCGGCCCACTTCTCGACATCTGGCCAGTGCCAGATGAGGACCTGCCGCAGCTCCACCACCGGCTCCGGGAAGTCGTCGTGACGCCGGCGCCACTCATGGACGACCTGCGGTCGTGCGACGCTGAGACGGTCCGCGATCTCCCAGGCTCCGACGAGCTGGTCCACGTCCACGCGTCGGCCCATCGGCAGCTGAGTATAGCCGTACTCAGCCGTCACGCAATGCCGGTGTCAGCGTGCTCGAGCGAGGTCGTCGAACCATGCGGCGTTCTGCAGTAGGACCTCCCGATGACCGAGATCAGCGGCGAGATCCTCTGCGATGCTCGCGAACCGCCGAAGTTCATCCGCGGCCGACCTGAGTTCCTTCGCGCCCGCGCAGATGGCGAGCCCACGGCAGCGCTCGACCGACGCGAGGTGGGCGGCGCGCAGCGCCAGGGCGATACCTGTTGAGCAGAAGCCGAGCCGACCGGCGGCAGCGGCGAGCTCGATCGCCTCGTTCAGAGTCTGCGCCATCTGTGCCACCTCCCTCCACGGTGCGCCGTACTCGATGTCCGACGGATCCGTGCAACTGAACGTCTCCGGACCAAATGGCCCGAGATGCACGAGCATTGCGGTCGCAGCCTCACTCAGGTCGAGTGGCCTTTCGTAGCGATCGCTCTTGGCTGCGACGAGGTCTTTATCGAATGGTTCCACGGCGTCCTCCTCGGTAGCGCATCTCTCGTTCCAGTCGAAGGTCGGCGAGCTCCTGGACCGCGTGGACCGCGCGTCTCACTCGGCAGCGCGCAGACCAATGCCTCGATGCATCCATGTTCGGTCCCCATCACCGGTCCGCGGTCGCGCCGAGGTGACGTGTGGTTGAGCTGCCTTCAGGTCACGGCCGAAGGTCGCGGACGTGCCCGCGGCGACGCCGTTCTTGACACACCACGACCTCCAGGCATCGAACAAATCAGCGCGCGAGATCTGAAACTCCGCGCCGATGCAGCACCTGTCGCGGATGAACTCCAGGACCGGTGACGACAGCTCTTCGAGCTGGGTCGACAGCTCAAGACCGGCTTGCG
>DATBAK010000017.1 GCA_036271555.1 Acidimicrobiia bacterium | reverse complement strand
CTGCACGGACCCGATGAACTGGCGCATGACGCCGAGTCCGCCGCTGCGACCGATATTGCCGCCCTGCGGCACTTCGTCGCCTGCGACCAACCGCAGCAGCGTTGTCTTCCCCGCACCGTTCGCGCCGACGAGGGCAACCTTCGCGCCCTCGCCTACCCGAAAGCTCGCGTCATCGAGCAGCAAGCGGCCGTTCGACAGCGTGTGCCGCACTGAGACGACGTCGACGTGACCCACGTGAACGCAGTCTGGGCCATCACGGGCCCAGACCGCACGCGGGTTAAGCCGCCACGACTGCTTCCACCGAATCCGAACCCGAAGCGGACGCCGAATCTGAAGCTTCGAGCGCCTCGCGCACGATGTCGGCAACGTCGGCCACCAGCCGAACGTCGAGGTCGGCGAGCACTGCAGCCGGCACGTCATCGAGGTCAGGACCGTTGCGCTGCGGCAAGAAGATGGTCTTCAGGCCTGCACGATGCGCAGCCAACAGCTTCTGCTTGACGCCGCCGATGGGCAGCACCCGGCCGTTCAGCGTGACCTCACCGGTCATGCCGACGTCGTCACGCACCGGGCGTCCGGTGACAAGCGACGCGAGCGCCGTCACCATCGTCACACCGGCCGACGGGCCGTCCTTCGGCACCGCACCCGCAGGCACGTGCAGGTGGATCGCCCGATCGAACGCGGATGCGTCGATCCCAACCTCAGAACCGTGCGACCGCAGGTACGACAGCGCGATGTGTGCGGACTCCTTCATCACGTCGCCGAGCTGACCGGTCAACGTAAGGCCTGTCTCACCGGCCATCGCCGTCGCCTCGATGAAGAGCACGTCACCACCGGCACCGGTCACTGCAAGACCGGTCGCAACCCCGGGGACCGCGGTGCGCTCGGCACTCTCGGGAGTGAACCTCGGTCGACCGAGAAACTCAGCGAGAGTTGAAGCAGTGACTTGCACGGGCACGCTCTCCGGAGCTGAGGCGATCCGCGTCGCTGCCTTGCGCAGCACCCGTGCGATCGCCCGCTCCAGCTGACGCACGCCAGCCTCACGGGTGTGTTCACTCGCGATCAGGCGCAACGCATCGTCGTCGACTTCAACCTCCGAGCCGTCCAAAGCCGCCCGCGACAATTGCCGCTGCAGTAGGTGATTGCGCGCGATCGCGACCTTCTCGTCCTCGGTGTAACCGTCGAGCCGCACGACCTCCATGCGGTCGAGCAGCGCATCGGGGATGGTGTCCAACACGTTCGCGGTCGCCAGAAAAAGCACGTCCGACAAGTCGAGCTCGAGCTCGAGGTAGTGGTCGCGGAACGTGTGGTTCTGCGCGGGGTCGAGCACCTCGAGCAAGGCCGACGACGGATCTCCGCGCCAGTCCGAACCGACCTTGTCGATCTCGTCGATGAGCACGACGGGGTTCATCGCGCCGGCTTCGGTGAGCGCGCGCACGATGCGACCGGGACGCGCACCCACGTAGGTGCGCCGGTGACCGCGGATCTCGGCCTCGTCGCGCACACCGCCGACGGCGACGCGCACGAACGGACGCCCCAGCGCGCGGGCCACCGACTCGCCGAGCGACGTCTTGCCGACTCCGGGCGGGCCGACGAGCGCGAGGATCGCACCCGAGCCCCGTCCGCCGACCGCGCCGAGGTCACGCGCGCGGCGCAGACCGCGCACCGCGAGGAACTCGACGATGCGGTCCTTCACGGAATCGAGACCCTCGTGATCCTCGTCGAGGACTCGGCGCGCCTCACCGAGGTCGGTCTGCTCCTCGGCGCGCGTGTCCCACGGGAGGTCGAGCATCGTGTCGAGCCAGGTGCGGATCCATCCGAACTCGGGGTTCTGCGCGCCCATGCGCTCGAGCCGGTCGAGCTCGCGATCGACCGCGGTGCGCACGGTCTCGGGCAGGTTCGCCTCGGCGACGCGCGTGCGGTACTGCGCGACCTCGTCGGCGTCGTCCTCGCCGAGCTCCTTGCGGATCGCGTCGAGCTGGCGGCGGAGCAGCACCTCACGCTGCTGGCCCTCGAGTCCCTCGGCGACCTCGGAGCGGATCTTCTCGCGCAGCTCCGTGTCGGCCAGCGCTTCGCGCGCCCAGCCGATCACGAGCTCGAGTCGCGCCTCGACGTCGACCGTCTCGAGCAGCTCGATGCGCTGCTCCTGGGTCAGATCCGGCCAGTAGGTCGCGCTGTCGGCGAGGGCGCCGGGCTCGTCGACGCCCTGGATCATGCCGACCAGGCGGCGCAGGCCGCGCTGCTCGAGCAGCTCCTCGACGATCGCCCGGTACTCACGGGCGAGCTCGCGCGTGCGCGCGTTCGGCGTGCCCTCGTCGATGGGCTCGATGGTGACGTGCAGGGCACCGCTGGCGCCGGGGCTGCCGGAGCCGACGCGGGCGCGGGCGAGGCCGCGGACGACGAGCGCCTGCAGGCCGTTGCCGAGCTCGCCGGCGTTCTCGACGCGCGCGACGGTGCCGATGCGGGAGTAACGTCCGTCCGCCTTCGGGACGAGCACCAGCCGGCCGTCACCGTCTCGGGCGGCCTGCGCCGCGGCGCGGGCCTCGTCCGTCTCGAGCGCGATCGTGACGACCATCTGGGGCAGTACGGCGCCGTTGGCGAGCGGTAGGACGGGCAGTGTGAGGGTCTCGGTCTCGGGCATCGGAACCTCGGGGGGTCGTTGGAGTTGCCGGACTCAACGGCTGTGTAAGTGTGTAATTCCCGCGCGCGACGAGAGGAGCCGCCATGGCCACCTGCACCCACCTCGACGGGGAGATCGACGCCGCCCCGAGCGGCACGGGCTGCGTCGAGTGCCTCGCGATCGGTGGTCGCTGGGTCCACCTGCGGCGCTGCGCGGAGTGCGGCCACATCGGTTGCTGCGACAGCTCCCCGAACCGCCACGCGACGGCCCACTTCCACGGAACGCAGCACCCGCTCATCCAGTCCTACGAACCCGGCGAGGAGTGGTTCTACTGCTACTCCGACGACGTGATGTTCGAGATCGCCGACCGCGCGCCGAGCCCGTCGCATCCGTGACGTCCCCATGACCGAGACCGCCGGCGAGGTCCGGTTCGGCACCGCGACCGGGCGCTGGGTCGTCGTGGCGACGGTGCTCGGCTCGGGCATCGCGTTCCTCGACGGCACCGTCGTCAACGTCGCGCTGCCGACGATCGGGCGAGACCTGCACGCCGGCATCCGCGAGCTCCAGTGGATCCTCGACGGCTACCTCGTCACGCTGAGCGCGCTCCTGCTCCTCGGTGGATCGCTCGGCGACCTCTACGGCCGCAAGCGCGGCTTCCTCGCCGGCCTCGTCGGCTTCACCGCGGCGAGCGCGGCGTGCGGCTTCGCACCGAACGCGCACGTGCTCGTCGCGGCGCGCGTCGTGCAGGGCGCGGGCGCCGCGCTGCTCGTGCCCGGCAGCCTCGCCCTCATCTCCGCGAGCTTCCATCCCGACGACCGCGGTCGCGCGATCGGCGCGTGGTCGGGTCTCGCCGGCGTCGCGGGCGCGATCGGACCGTTCCTCGGCGGCTGGCTCATCGACGCGGTGTCGTGGCGGCTCATCTTCTTCATCAACGTGCCGCTCGCGGCGCTGTGCTTCGCGATCACGGTGCGGTACGTGCCCGAGAGCAGCGACATCGAGGAACGCGGCGTCCACCCCGACTACGCCGGTGCGCTCGCGGCGTCGCTCGGACTCGCGGCCACCGCGTACGGGCTCATCGAACGCATCGTGCCCGTCGGCGTGGTCGGCGTGCTCGTGCTCGTCGCCTTCCTCGTCATCGAGGCGCGCGTCGAGCACCCGATGTTGCCGCTCTCGGTGTTCCGCTCGTCGCAGTTCTCGGGCGCGAACCTCACCACACTCGCGGTCTACACCGGGCTCGGAGGCACGACGTTCGCGCTCGTGCTGCAGCTGCAGAAGTCGATGGGCTACTCCGCGCTCGAAGCCGGCGCGTCGCTCTTCCCGCTCACGGTGATCATGGTGCTGTTCTCCGCGCGTTCGGGCGCGCTCGCGCAGCGCATCGGACCGCGCGTGCAGATGACCGTCGGCCCGCTCGTCGTCGGGGCCGGGTTGCTCCTGCTGACGCGCGCGCAGCCCGGTCAGAGCTACCTGAGCGGCGTGCTCCCCGGCGCGGTCGTGTTCGCGATCGGGCTCACGATCACCGTCGCGCCGTTGACGACCGCGGTGCTCGCCGCGGTCGACGACCATCACGTCGGCGTCGGCTCCGCGTTCAACAACGCGGTCGCGCGCGTCGCGGGGCTGCTCGCCGTCGCGGTGCTCCCGCTCGTCGCGACGCTCGACACGTCCTCGTCGATCGCCACCTTCGACCGCGGCTACCGGCACTCGATGGTCATCTGTGCCGCGATCTGCGCGCTCGGCGGCGTGATCGCGCTGCTCACGATCCGGCGCTCCACGCCGGTCGCGAACGTCCCGCAGGCGAGCGTCTTCCAGGCCTGTAACGACCCCTGCCTCGCCCGCCCGGGCGCCGCCGAGACCGCCGCCTGACGCCCGACCGGGTGCTTCAGCTTCTTCTCACCTCGCGCTCAGGGCGGCTTCACGGCCGGGCGATGCAATCCGAACGGTTCCGGTCCGTGAGAGGCTTCGAGTCGCAGTGCGCATCCTGGTAGTCGACGACGAAGCCGCGGTCCGCGGAGCGATCCGCCGGGCGCTGACGTACGAGGGCTACGAGGTCGACGACGCGGCCGACGGCGTCGACGCGCTCGAGCGGATGGCGGCGACGCCACCGGACGCGCTCGTCGTCGACGTGCTCATGCCGCGGCTCGACGGGCTCGAGCTCTGCCGGCGGCTGCGCGACGCGGGCGACCGCACCCCGATCCTGATCCTCACCGCGCGCCATCTCGTGTCCGACCGGGTCGCGGGGCTCGACGCGGGTGCCGACGACTATCTCGTGAAGCCGTTCGCGCTCGAAGAGCTCCTCGCGCGCATCCGCGCGCTGCTGCGGCGCACGACCGGACCGCTCGACGTCCTGCACTTCGCCGACGTGGCCCTCGACCGCGGCTCGCGAATCGTGACACGCGGCGACCGCGCCATCGAGACGACGCGTACCGAGTTCGCACTGCTCGAGCTGTTCATGCGCAACCCGCGCCAGGTGCTGACGCGCGATCTCATCTTCGAGCGTGTGTGGGGCTACGAGATCGGTGCGAACTCGAACTCACTCGAGGTGTACGTCGGGTATCTGCGCCGCAAGCTCGAAGCCGACGGCGAGTCGCGACTCATCCACACGGTGCGCGGCGTCGGTTACGTGATGCGGGAGCAATGACCTTTCGCGCGCGCGTCACGATCTTCTCGGCGACCGCCGTTGCGATCGCGATCGTGCTCGCATCGACGATCGCATGGTTCGCGGCGCGCCACGAGCTGCGCGCGCAGGTCGACGGCCTGCTGCGCACCCAGGCCGTCGGCATCGAGAGCTCGCGCGCGCTCGACCGGCCGGTGCCCGGATTCGGGCTGCGTCCGTTCGTCGACACGCAGGTCGACTTCCAGGTCGTCGAGAGCAACGGCAGCGTGTTCGTGCCGAACAACCAGTCGCTGCGGCTGCCGGTGTCCGCGCTCGAGCGCAGCGCCGCGCTCGGTAAGGGTCACGTGCACCTGCGCGACGTCCACGTGTCGGGCCAGCACCTGCGCATGGCGACGGTGCCGACGACGCGCGGCGTCGCGATCGAGATCGCGCGCTCGCTGTCGGAGGTCGACGGCACGCTGCGCGGGCTTGCGTGGCTGTTGCTCATCCTGTCGTTGATCGGCATCGCGATCGCGATCGGCCTCGGACTGCTCGTCGCGCGCGGCGTGATCGGTCCGGTCGAGCGACTCACCGCCGCCGCGGAGCACGTCGCGACCAGCGAGGACTTCTCGACCGCGATCGACGTCGACCGCAAGGACGAGCTCGGCCGGCTCGCGGGAAGCTTCAACGCGATGCTCGCGACCGTGCAGCGGCTGCAACAGCAGCAGCAACAGCTCGTGGTGGACGCGAGCCACGAGATGCGCACGCCGCTCACCGTGCTGCGCACGAACATCGAGCAGCTCGCGCGCGACGACCAGATGCCGCGCGACGAGCGCGAGCGCCTGATCTCGGATCTCGTCGACGAGGTCGACGAGTTCTCGGCGATGGTCGGCGAGCTGGTCGACCTCGCGACCGACCGCGCGGTCGCGGAACGCGTCGAAGTGCGGCTCGATCGCGTCGTCGAGCAGGTCGTCGCGCGACTGCGGCGCCGCGCGCCCGTGCTCGAGGTGTCGAGCGAGATCGCGCCGTGCACGGTGCTCGGCGATCCCAGCTCGATCGAACGCGCCTGCGCCAACATCCTCGACAACGCGCGCAAATGGAGCCCGCCGACGGGACCGATCGCGGTCACGCTCGCAAACGGTGTGCTGCGCGTGCGCGACCACGGACCCGGCATCGAAGATTCCGATCTCCCGCACGTGTTCGAGCGCTTCTACCGCGCGCCCGCGGCGCGCTCGATGCCCGGTTCCGGGCTCGGCCTCGCGATCGTCGATCAGGTCGCGCGCACGCACGGCGGAACGGTGACGATCGCGCGCGCCGCCGACTCGGGAACCGTCGTCGAGCTGTCGCTTCCCGTCGTGGCGTAGGGGCTCAGCCGCCGGAGCCGCCCGTCGCGCCCGCTGCGCCCCGGCCACCGCCGAACCCACCGGCGCCGAAGCCGCCGAACCCACCCGCACCGCCGGTACCGCTGTCGGTCACCGACGTCGCGGCGACGGTGCCGTCGCTTCCGGCCGCGCCGCGCACGATCACGGTGTCGCCGGGCTTCACGTCGGCGACCTTGCCGGCCGCGGTCACGCTGATCGTCGCGCTCGAGTCGACGTGCACCTTCGTGATGCCGCCGCTCGTGTCGGTCACGTACACGTTGTCGCCGTCGACCAACTTCACCGTGCCGACCGTGACGCCGGCGCCCGCCGCGCCCGCGCCACCCGCACCGCCCGCCGCACCGCCCGCGCCCGCAGTGCCGCCGGTGCGCGCGCCGGTCGCGCCACCGCGCGCGCCGGCGAGCCGGCTGAACGCGGCCGCCAGGTTGCTCGTGCTCGACGACTTCGCGTGACTCTTCTCGACGCGCACACCCGCGTAGAACGCGCCCGCCGCGATCACGAGCGCGGCGAGCGTCGCGGTCGCGACATTGAGGCGCGCGCGGCGCGATCGCTCGACCGGCGCCGGCAGCTCGAAGCCGAGCACCTCCTCGATGCCGTGGTCGGCGTCGGGATCGAGCTCGCCGTCGGGACCGCGGACCTCCGAGGTCGCGCTCCACGTTTCGTCATCGGGCGCCATGACCACTCCTACTCGTACCGCAGGGCCTCGATCGGGCGCAGCGAGGCGGCCCGATTGGCCGGGTAGATGCCGAAGAACAGACCGACGAGCAGCGCGACACCGAACGCGAGCCCGACGGAGTAGAGCTGCACGACGGGTTGGATGCCGACGATGCGGAAACGACTGCCGACGAGGCCCGCGACGACGCCCGAGATCCCGCCGATCAACGACAAGAGGACCGATTCGACGAGGAACTGGCCCAGGATGTCGGTGCGGCGCGCGCCGATCGCCTTGCGGATGCCGATCTCGCGCGTCCGCTCGGTGACGGTGACGAGCATGATGTTCATCACGCCGATGCCGCCGACGAGCAACGAGATCGCGGCGACCGCGCCGAGCAGCACGGTGAGCACATGGTTCGTCGAGTTGCTCGTCGCGATGAGCGACGCCTGGTTCAGGACCTGGAAGCTCGACGTGCCGTTCGTGCTCGGGTGCCGCGCGTCGAGGATCGACTCGACCTCGGACTGCGCCGCGCCCGAACGCTTGCTCGACGCGGCTTGCAGGGTGATGCCGTCGTAGCCGCCGGTCGTGCCGGTGAGCGCGTCCTGCACCGCGGTGATCGGTGCCATCGCGACGTCGTCCTGATCCTGCACGCCGTTCGTGCCCTTCGACTTCAGCACACCGATCACGCGCCACGAGCTGCTGGCGAACTGCACGGTGTCGCCGACGGGGTTCACGTTCGCGCCGAAGAGGTTCGTCACGACCGTCGGTCCGAGCACCACGACCTTGTCGTGTTGTGCGACGTCGGCGTCCGTGAAGAACGAACCCTGCGCGACCGAGTTGTTCGTGATGCCCGCGTAGTTCGCGGTCGTGCCGGTGAAGCGCCCGGGCGCGTAGGTGCTGCCCTCGTACGTGCCCGTCGGCGAGGCGTTGACCGTCGGCGCGACCTGCATGACGTCGGGCGCGTTCACCTTGTCCTCGAGCGCGGTGACGTCGGCCGAGGTGAGCAGGGTCTGGCGGCTCAGCGTGCCGGTGCGGTTGCCACCGCCGCGGCCGCCGAACCCGCCGGCCTTGAACACGGTCAGCGTGTTCGTGCCCAGCGAGTCGAGCTGCTTCTTCACCGCCGACGACGAGCCGGTGCCGACCGCGACGAGCAGGATCACGCTGCCGACGCCGATCAGGATGCCGAGCATCGTGAGCGCGGAGCGCAACCGGTTCGTCGAGATGCCACGCACCGCGATGGCGACGTTCTCCGTGATCATGCGTGCGCCCCGAACTTCGGCGGCGGTCCCTGCACGTCGGCGTGGCGCTCGTCCTCGACGACGCGTCCGTCGACGAGTCGGATCACGCGCTTCGCGTGCGCGGCGACGTCGTTCTCGTGCGTGATGAGCACGATCGTGCGCCCGAGCGCGTTGAGCCGCTCGAAGATCTCGAGCACCTCCAGCGTCGCGTGGGTGTCGAGGTTGCCGGTCGGCTCGTCGGCGAGGACGAGCGCGGGATCGCTCGAGATCGCGCGCGCGACGGCAACCCGCTGCTGTTGGCCGCCCGACAGCTCCGACGGCACGTGTTCGAGCCGGTCGCCGAGCCCGACCGATTCGAGCGCCGCGATCGCGCGCCGTCGCCGTTCCGCCTTGCCGATGCGCGCGTACGCGAGCGGCAGCTCGACGTTCGCCAGCGCGCTCGTGCGCGCGATCAGGTTGTAGCTCTGGAACACGAAGCCGATCTTGCGGTTGCGGATGGTCGCGAGGTCCGAGTCCTCGAGCGCGCGCACGTCGACGCCGTCGAGGAAGTAGCGGCCGGACGACGGCAGGTCGAGGCAGCCGAGAATGTTCATCAGCGTGCTCTTGCCGCTGCCCGACGCGCCCATGATCGCGACGAAGTCACCGCGCTCGACCGCGAGCGACACCCCGCGCAGCGCGTGCACGGCCATCTCGCCCATCGCGTACGTCTTCCAGAGCCGGTCGACGATGATCACGTGCGTCCGGCCGAGCTCGTGCGAGGGTCGCGAGCGCTCGGGTGTCCCCACCGCGGCGCTCACCGGCCGATCCCTCCGATGCCGCCGAAGCCGCCGAAGCGGCCGCCGCCCGCGCCGCCGACGCCACCGGCGCCGGTGCCGGTGCCGGTGCCCGTCGAGA
This sequence comes from Acidimicrobiia bacterium, assembly GCA_036271555.1. Classification (NCBI taxonomy): domain Bacteria; kingdom Bacillati; phylum Actinomycetota; class Acidimicrobiia; species Acidimicrobiia bacterium. The sequence goes on along the minus strand of DATBAK010000017.1, from coordinate 17,193 downwards.
CCGTTGCCACCGTCGTGACGACCTTGTCGCCGAGCTTCAACCCGCTCGTGATCTCGACCGCGTTGTCACCGCGCAGACCGATCGCGACCGACTTCGCCGCCGTCTTCCCGTTGGCCTGTTGCACCTGCACGGTCGCGGTCGTGCCGGTCGCGGGCACCGCCGACGCCGGAAGGTTCAAGACGTTGTCGGCCTCCGCGGTCGTGACCGCCACCGTCGCGGTCATGCCCGGCTTCACCGACGGCACGTGGCCGTCGAAGTCGACGGTGACGTCGTACGTCACGACGTTCGACACGACGGTCGACGTCACGGCGATCGCAGCGACGCGCGCGTTGGCGTTCACGTTCGGCAGCGCGCTGAACGAGACGGTCGCGGGCTGGCCGACCTTCACCTTGACCGCGTCGCTCTCACTGAAGCCCGCGGTCACCTGGAGCTCGTCGAGGTTGGTGAGCGTGACGAACCCGCCCGACGAAGAGGACGAGGAAGACGACGAAGAGGCCGACGACGCGGACGACACGGCCGCCGCGGCCGTACCGGTTCCGGTTCCGGTTCCGGTCCCGCTCCCGCCACTCCCCGACCCCGACGCGCTGGTCGCCGCCGTGCCGCTCGCGCCGCCGCCCGACACCGTGTCACCGACCGACGCCGAGATCGCCGCGACCGTGCCCGCCGCCGGCGCGCGCAACGTCGTCTGCGCCAGCGTCTTCTGCGCGGACGCGAGCGTCGCCTGGGCCTGGATCACCTGCGCCTCGTCCTGCGCGCGCGGCCCCGGCTGCAGCGGCTGCTGCTTCACCGCGACGCCGGCCTGCGCGTTCTGGTAGCCGAGCTGCGCGCTCTGCACTGCGAGCTGCGCCTGCTGCACCTGCTGCGCGTCCTTCATGCGCCCGCTCGCCTGCGCGTTCTGCACGTTCGCGAGCGCGTTCTCGTCGGCCGTGACCTTGCTCGCCACCGGAGGCGACGCGGCCCGGTCGCTGTTGAGCTGCGCCTGCGCCTGGTTCACCGCGGTCTGGAGCGCGACCGCGTCCTGCGCGGCGTTCTGCTGCGCGTTCGTGAGCGCGACCTGCGCCGACGTCACCTGCTGCTGTGCCTGCTGGAGCGACAGCGCGTCCTGGTTGCGTTCGGCCGGTGTCTCGACCTGCAACGCTTGGGTCAGGTTCGCCTGCGCCGACGCGAGACTCGCCTGCGCGTTGCCGAGCGCTTCCTGCGCGTCGGTCGGGTCGATCTGCGCGAGCTGCTGACCCGCCTTCACGTGCGCGCCCGCGTTCACGTAGACCGCCGTGAGCTGCCCACCGGTGACGAAGTTGAGCGCCAGCGACGACGACGCCGCGACATTGCCCGACGCGCTCACGCTCGACAGCACGGTGCCGCGCGCCACGGTCGATGTGGTCGTGGTCGTCGAGCGCGCCGACGCCGACGGACCGATCGTCGCGATGCCGACGGCGACGAGCGCGGCGATGATCGCGAGCAGCGCAAGGTTGATGCCGACCCGGCGGGTCATGAAGCGCGTCATGGCGTCAGCCCGCCGTCGTGGTGGTCGTGCCGCCGCGCGCCGGCAGCAGCGGCGCGCAGACCTTGTTCGCGGCGAGGAACTTCGGGTCGTTGCGGTTGAACGTCGTCGTCGGCGCGCTGGTCGCGGTCGTCGACGACGAGTTGACACCACCGAACGACGGGAGCTTCACACCGTGGTCGCTCATACAGCTGCGGTAGGCCGCGCTCGCCGCGCCACCACGACCACCGCCGAAGTTGCCGGTCGGCAGCTTCGACCGGCACGCGCTCAGCGCCGATTGATACTGCGACGCGGTGACGCCCGGGGGCAGCGAGCTCGGCGTCGTGCCCGCTCCGAACCCACCCCCGCCACCGAAACCGCCCCCGCCACCGAAGCCGCCGCGACCGCCGCCCTGACCGTTCTGGCCCGGAGCGTTCTGGCCCGGAGCGTTCTGGCCCTGACCGGTCGGGCGCGGTCCGTTGCCGGGCCGGCGGGCCGGCAGCTTCACACCGTGCTGGCCCATGCACGTGCTGAAGGCGGTGAACGCGGCGGCGAAGCCACCGCGACCGCCGGCGGTGGTCGTCGTCGTCGTCGAACCCGACGCCGCGCCGGCCTTGTTCGTCGACCCGCCGCACGCCGCGCCCGCGACGACCAGCATCGCGGCGAGCGCGACGAACGTCGCCGATCGTTGACACCTCGACATGAAGGCTCCCCAGGACCGAGCTCACGGTTTGCCGCCATGGTCGGAACGCCCGCTGAACGCGGCCTCAACCCCCGCTGAGAAGGGTCTGAACCGTGCGGGCCCGGGAACGGGTCGGCGCGGCTCGTCACTCGACCGCGTTCGTGCGAGTGCGACCAGGAAGTACGGGTAGGTTGACGGCTCCAACCCAGCCCTTCCGACCACCCCGACGGAGGCCCGCGATGGAAGATCCCGACGTCCTCTCCCGGATCAACTCGCTCGCCGACGAGGAGCACGACCTGCTCACTCGCCGTTCCGGCGGCGGCGCGTCACCCGACGAGCATGCCCGCCTCTCGAAGATCGAGGTCGAGCTCGACCAGTGCTGGGACCTGCTGCGGCAGCGGCGCGCCCGCCGCAACGCGGGCGAGGATCCGGACGCCGCGGCCGCTCGCGACGCGAACACCGTCGAGCACTACCGGCAGTAGGACCGATGCGATCGCTCGTCGCGGCACCCACGCGACCCGGCGGCTCGGAGCTGCGCGCCGTCGCCGATCCCGAGCCGGCTCCCGACGAGGCGCTCGTCGCGGTCGAGGCCGTCTCGCTGAACCGCGGTGAGGTGAAGGCGATGCGCGCCGCCGACGACGGCGCGCGGTTCGGCTGGGACCTCGCGGGCACGGTCCTCGCGCCCGCGGCCGACGGCAGCGGCCCGCAGGAGGGCGCGCGCGTCGTGGGCCTCTCGTTCGGGCGCGCGTGGGCCGAGTGCGTCGCGCTCCCGACCGGATTCCTCGCGCCGATCCCCGACTCGCTCTCGACGAGCCTGGCGTCGACGCTTCCCGTCGCCGGGCTCACGGCGCTCCACACGCTCTACACAGGTGGGCTCACCGAGGGGAAGCGCGTGCTCGTGACCGGCGCGGCCGGCGGAGTCGGCCGGTTCGCGGTGCAGATCGCGAACCACGGCGGCGCCGACGTCACCGCGATCGTCGGCAGCGAGGCGCGCGGCAAGGGACTGCGCGAGCTCGGCGCGCGCGACGTCGTCGTCGGCATGCCGGACTCGGGCGAGTTCGACATCATCCTCGAGTCCGTCGGCGGCGCGTCGTTGTCACGCGCGCTCGGGATGGTCGCGCCCGGCGGCGCGGTCGTTTCGTTCGGCTGCTCGTCGGGCGAGCCGACGACCTTCGAAGCGCCGAGCTTCTTCCACCGGCACGGCGCGCGGCTGTGCAGCTTCACGCTCGTGCCCGAGCTCCAGCACACCGGCTCGGCCGTGCACGATCTCGTGAACCTCGCCGATCAGCTCGCGACCGGCCGCCTCGCTTCGGAGATCGAGCTCGAGGTCGACTGGACCGACGCGGCGAGCGCGTTCGACGCGCTCCTCGACCGCCGCGTCTCCGGCAAGGCCGTGCTGCGCATCACCTCCTGACCACGTCGGCGCGCCGACTTCCGCGCCGACTTCCGCGCGGCCGAAGGCGCGAGCGAGAAGGCACAGGAACAACGCGCGAACGGACCGCCGGTGCCTGGGAGCACACCGACGGTCCGAACGTCTCGCGTTGCTCCGGGGTTATGAAACCGGTGCGGTGACGGTGATCGAGCCGAAGAGACCGTGGGCCTCGTCGTCGGGACCGGCGCTGAACAACAGTGTGTTGTGGTCGCCGGTGATGCCGTTGCCGAACTCGAGAGCCCACAGGCCGTCGATCACGACCGGGTCGCCGTTCGCGTCGCGCACGGCACCCTCGTACTGGCCGCTGAAGCGGTTGTACGCGTGGATGTGACCGTTGCCGAAGTTGCCGACGAGCAGGTCACCGGCGAAGCGGCCGAAGTGCTTCGTCGCGACCGTCATGCCCCACGGCGAGTCGAGCTCGCCGCGCGACACGAGCCGCCGGTGGAACGCGCCGTTGGTTCCGAACACGTCGACGAAGCCGCGGTGCGGACCGGCGACGTCGTCGTCGTTGCCCGGCGTGTGCAGCGCGTACGACACGTAGAGCTCGTTGCCGATCGTGTCGATGCCGAACGGCGAGTAGTGCGACGGCAGGTTCGGGTCGACGAACGCGCCGGCCCAGTGCTGCAACGTGAACGACGAGTCGTACACGTCGATCGCGCCCTGACCGAACGCGGTCGCGTACAGATACGGCGCGCCCTTCGACTGCGCGAGCGCGAGGCCCTTGTAGTCGGCGTCGCGGTTGCTCGCCACGATCACGGCGTGCGCACCCGCGTCGGCCGAGCTCCACGCGGTGATGTCGCCGGCTTCGGAGTCGAAGATGAACGTCGCGGGCGCGGATGCCGACGACACCGTGAACCCGGTCGTTCCGTTGTAGACGATGCCGGTCGGCGCGCCGCCGTCGATCGGAACGGTCAGCAGCGGTCCCTGGATCGGGTTGCCGGGCGTGCCGCCCTTGTAGACGGTCGACGAGTCGGTGTGATTGTTGGCCACCCAGATCGGTGTGGCGGGGCCGGCGGCGAGGCCCCAGGCGTTCTGCAGGTTGGAGTCGGTGAGCTGGGCGACTCCGGGCTGGTCACTCACGAGGTTCGTGACGGTGTAGCGGTTGTCGGGTGCCGAATGACCCGCCGCTGCCGGCGCCGCCGCCGCGGCAACGAGCCCGGCGGTCAACCCGACGGCGGCAAGGATCCGTCCGGCGCGCACTCGGTGCCCGGCGAACGTCCCACGTCGTTGCGTCATACGCATCGATCCCTCCCGGTAGGCGGCGTTTCCTACGCCGCGTCACGTTGACTACGGGTTCGCGCGGAATCGGGTTCATCACGCGCGAGCGTCGCTAGGGTCGGCGACCTCATGAGCGACCTCGTCATCGTCGTGCTCGCGGCCGGTCGCGGCACGCGCTTCGGTGGGAACAAGCAGCTCGCGCCGCTCGGACCGAACGGCGAGCTGATGCTCGACTACGCGTTGCGCGACGCCGCGGTCGCCGGCTTCACGCGTGCGGTCGTCGTCGCGAGTGACGACACTGCGGACGCGCTCCGCTCTCATCTGCGTCTCACGAACGCGCTCCCGGTCGACGTGGTCGTGCAGTCGTCACCGCGCGGCACCGCGCACGCGGTCGTCGTCGGCGCGAGCGGTCTCGCGTCGCCGTTTGCCGTCGCGAACGCCGACGACTGGTACGGACCCGACGCGTTCACGAGACTCGCGGCCTTCTTGCGCGCGACGCGCGCCGCCGCCGCGGTCGTCGGCTACGCCGCCGGTGTGACGTTGTCGGAGAGCGGCGGCGTGAGCCGCGCGGTGTGTCGCGTCGACCGCCGCGGTCGACTGCTCGCGATCGAAGAGCTCACCGGCGTGCACCGCGTGGACGGGCGGATCGTCAGCGACACGTACCCGCTCGCCGAGACGACGCCGGTGTCGATGAACCTCTGGGGCTTTTCTTCGGCCTTCGTCGAGCGCCTGCGGCCGATCGTCGAAGCGTTCCTGTCGGAGACGCGCACCGGCGAGCTCCGCCTCCCCGACGTCGTCGGCGACCTCGTCGCGCGCGACGCCCTCGAGGTCACGGTCCTGCCGACGCGCGAGCCGTGGTTCGGCGTCACCCACGCCGAGGACGCGCCGGTCGTGCAGGCACGGCTGCGCGAGCGCGCCGATGCCGAGCGCGCGGTCCTCCGGATCGCGGCCGCGTTCGCGACGGAGGCAGCGCCCGCGACTGCGACGCACCTGGTGCACGGACACATCCACGAGACGTTCGTCGTGGCCTGCGGCGCCGGCCACCGCGAGCGCATCGTGCTCCAGGAGATCAACACGAACGTCTTTCGCGATCTCGACGCGCTGATCGGGAATTGGCGACAGATCGCGGCCCGCGTTCCTCGCGTCGCGCGCCCGGTGCCGACGCGCGCGGGCGAGCTGCTCCACGTCGACGACACGGGCCGGCCGTGGCGCGCGATGCGGTTCGTCGAGCACACCGAGGTGCTCGGAATCGACAGTGACGACACGGAACGCGAGGCCGCGGCGCGCGCGTTCGCCGAGCTCACGCGCGACCTCGACGACATCGGCCCGCTCGCGGAGACGATCCCGCGCTTCCACGACCTCGCGCGGCGACGCGCCGATCTCGACGCGGCCGTCACCGCGGATCGCGTCGGCCGGCTCGACGGCGCGCGCGACCTCGTCGCCGCGGCGGCGCGTTTCGGCGACGCCGTCGAGGCCGCGCTGCGAGCCGCGGGCGCGGATCGCCTCCCCGTGCGCGTCGTGCACAACGATGCGAAGCTCGACAACGTGTTGGTCGACGTCGACAGCGGGGCCGTGGCGTGCATCCTCGATCTCGACACCGTCATGCCCGGATCCGTGCTGAACGACTTCGGCGAGCTCGTGCGCACGGCCGCGACCCACGCGGCCGAGGACGAACCCGATCTCGACCACGTCGACTTCGACCGTGATCGCTTCGCGTCGCTCGCGCGTGGCTATCTCGCGGGCAGCGCGTCGTTCCTCACCGATGGCGAACGCGGGTGCCTCGCGCTCGCGGGCCCACTGCTCGCGCTCGAGAACGGCGTGCGCTTCTGCACCGACCATCTCGAAGGCGACGTGTACTTCCGGGTGCACCGACCGGACCACAACCGGCAGCGCGCGCGCGTGCAGCTCCGGCTCGCGGAGCTCATGCTCACCCGCGTCGACGAGCTCAAGGCGTTGATCGAGGCCGCGCGATGAAGACGATCGACACATCCGTGCTCGGTCCCGACACGCTCGACGCGATCACCGCGCTGTGCCGGCGCTCGCTCACCGTCGAGCTGCTCGGAGCCGAGCTCGAAGGTTCGCTCTACGCACCCGATCAACCGACGATCGTGCGCGGCGACCCGGACGTCGGGATCGTCGCCGCGGTGCCGGGCTCACCCGACGGCTTCATCCGCCTGCTGGTCGTCGACCCCGCACACCGCGGTCAGGGTCACGGTCACACGCTGCTGCGCGCGGCGGAGGATGACCTCGCCGACAGCCGCGTCATCACCGTCGGCGCCGACGGGCCGTACTACCTCTTCGCCGGCGTCGAGACCTCGCAGACCGCGATGGTGTGCCTCCTCGAACGCCACCGCTACCAGCGCGAGGAAGCGAACTTCGACATGGAGATCGACCTGGCACACCTTCCCGACGATCCCGGTGGCACCGCGCTCGCGACCACGCTCGACCGCGACGAGGTCGACGACTGGATGACGCGCCACTGGTCGAACTGGAGAGCAGAGGTGCTGCGCGCGCTCGACAAGGGAACGCTGCTGCTCGCGCGCGACGCCGAGGGCATCTCCGCGTTCTGCGCGTGGAACGTGAACCGGCGCGGACTGGTCGGCCCGGTCGCGAGCCGGCCCGACCTGTTCGGCAAGGGCGGCGGCCGCGCGGTGCTCGTCGGCGCGCTGCACCGGATCCGCGCGAGCGGCGAGCGCGCGATCGACGTCTCGTGGGTCGGGCCGATCCGCCCCTACGCCGCGGTGGGTGGCCGCATCACGCGCGTCTTCTTCGTCTACCGGAAGCGAAAGCGATGACCGAGAACCTCGTGCTGCTGCCCCAGCCTCGTCGGTGCTCGCTCTCGGACGAGACCGTTCAGTGGCGCGAGGCGACCGTCAGCCGCGACCGCACGCTGCCGCGCGAGGGCTACCGGTTGCGGATCGGTGCCGCGATGGTGGACCTCACCGCGTCCGACGACGCGGGCGAGGCGTACGGGCGCGCGACGCTGCGGCAGCTCGCGCGCCTGCACGACGGCCGGTTGCCCGTTGGCGCGATCGAGGACTGGCCCGATCTCGCGGTACGCGCGGTGATGATCGACATCGCGCGCGACAAGGTGCCGACCATCGAGACGCTGCACGGGATCATCGACCGGCTCGCCGAGTGGAAGGTCAACCAGCTCCAGCTCTACACCGAGCACACGTTCGCGTACGCCGATCACGAAGCGGTGTGGCGCGACGCGAGCCCGTTGACCGCCGACGACATCGACGCGCTCGACGCCTATTGCCGCGAGCGGTTCGTCGAGCTCGTGCCGAACCAGAACTGCCTCGGGCATGCGGAACGATGGTTGCGGCACGAGCGCTACCGATCACTGGCGCTGCAACCCGAGGGCTTCACCGAGTACGGGCAGTGGCGCGGGCCGTCGACGCTCGACCCCCGCAATCCGGCCGCGCTCGAGCTCGTGCAGTCGTGGCTCGCAGAGTTGCTGCCCCACTTCACCAGCCGGCGCGCGCACATCGGGCTCGACGAGCCGTGGGAGCTGCGCGCGGAGCAGATCGACGACTACCTCGCGTGGGTCGCGCAGCTGCGCGCGCTGCCGGAAGTGGAAGGGCGCGAGCTCCTCATGTGGGGCGACATCCTCGGCGCGCGCCCCGAGCTCGTCGCGCGCATCCCCGACGGCGTGACGATCTGCGAGTGGGGCTACGACGCCGATTACGACTTCGCGGCGAAGGCCGAGGTGTTCGCGGGCGCGCGGCGCGAGTTCTGGACGTGCCCCGGCACGTCGAGCTGGCTCTCGATCCTCGGGCGGTTCACGAACATGGTCGGCAACTGCGCGCACGCGGTCGACGCCGCGATCGCGCACGGCGGCACCGGCATGCTCAACACCGACTGGGGCGACCAAGGCCATCTGCAGTACCTGCCGGTGAGCGAACCCGGCTTCGCGTACGGGGCCGCGGTGTCGTGGTGCCTCGAGACGAACCGCGATCTCGACGTCGCCGCCGCGCTCGACCGTCACTGCTACGCCGACGCGGCCGGCGAGCTCGGGCGCGCGCTCGTACGACTCGGCGACTCCCACCGCGAGCTGAGCGCGCAGGTCGGCAACGTCGCGAGCTCGACCCTGCACCTCTACTTCCCGCAGCTCCACATCGGCCGCGGACCGCTCGCGGGCGTGCAGCCTTCGGAGTACGAAGCGATCGAGGCGATCCTCGACGACGTCGACGGCGCGCTCGATCGCGCGCGACCGGGGCGCGCCGACGGCGACCTCGTCAAGGCCGAGTTGCGCAACTCGATGGCGCTGGTGCGCGTCCTCTGCCGGGATGCGATCGCGCGGCTCGCGGGCGATGGATCGATCGCATCGGTGCCCGAAGCGACGCGCACCGAGCTCGCGCGCTCACTGGATCCCGTGATCGACGCGCACCGCGAGCTGTGGCTCGCGCGCAACCGCCCCGGCGGACTCGCCGACAGCGTCGCCAAATTAAGAACACTGCGCACCGCGTACCTTCGCGCCTGAACGGGTGGGCTGCGCAGCGGCCCGCCCGAGTCGCTCCCATCCCGCGTCGAGGAGGGCGACGCTTGCGAGCCCGACCAGAAGAGCGGGCTGCGCAGCGGCCCGCCCGAGTCGCTCCCATCCCGCGTCGAGGAGGGCGACGCTTGCGAGCCCGACCAGAAAGAACTACTCGACCGCGAGTCGACCGAGGAGCTCGGTCTTGCGCTCTTCGAAGTCGTCGTAGTTGATCTGCTTGTCCTCGAACCGCTGGTGCAGCTCGTCGAGCGCGCGGATCGTGTCCTCGGTGTCGTACTGCACGCTCGGCGTGGTGTCGTCGAGCACGATCTCTTCGCCGTCTTCCTCGCCGCCGCGATCAAAGCGCTTCTCGCGCTTGGCCGCAGCCTTGGCCTTCTTCGCCCGTTCTCGTTGAAGCTTGGCGAAGGTGCTGCGTTGGGTGGTCACGATGTGTCCTCCGATCGCCGGTGACGTTTCCTCGCTCTGGGGATCTGGCGTCTACCGGCAACGCTCTCCGGTCCCCCAGCGGACTTGCGGCTGACGCGCAAGCCGCCGGCACCCGGCCGGCGGCTCGAACGTCGGTGCTGCGACTCAGATGACGCGAACGTTCTGCGCCTCTTCGCCCTTGCGGCCCGGCGCGACGTCGAACTCGACGCGCTGGCCCTGCTCGAGCGACCGGTAGCCGCTGCCCTGGATGTTCGAGAAGTGAACGAAGACGTCCTCGCCCTGCTCACGCGAGATGAAGCCGAAGCCCTTGTCCGCGTTGAAAAACTTGACCGTTCCTGTTGCCAACGAAATTCCCTTTACGCATTCGAGCGCTGCCGAATCGCGACGCTCGCCCCACAATCTTAGAGGCTCTCACCCTTGAATCGGCACACGGGCGGCCTGACCTGCCCCGGAGCCGACCTCGCTACCGAGCGTCGCGTCCGCGCGCGCCGGGTCGCACCGTCTCGGTGTCGCGCCCCGAACGCAGCAGCGTGCCCGGCCGCGCGCCGGTCGGCGCATCGTCGGCCACCGTCTGCACTCCGTTCACGAAGACCGCGACCACACCGGTCGAGCCCGCGGTGAGGCGCGCGGTCCCACCGGGAAGATCGGCGACGAGCGTCGCGAGCTCGGACCCGACGGTCTCGGGATCGACGATCGCGATGTCGGCGTGCGCGCCGGGTACGAGGCGGCCGCGATCGCGCAGCCCGAACAGGCGCGCCGGCGTGTCGGTGATCATCTGCACCGCGCGCTCGATCGGCAACAGCTTGCGGCCGCGCAGCATGTCGCCGAGGAACCGAGTCGGATAGGGCGCGCCGCACATGCGGTCGAGGTGCGCGCCGGCGTCGGAGCCGCCGATCATCGCGCGCGGGTCCTCCCACACCTGCTTGCGCAAGTCCCAGCTCGCGTCGTCGCCGTCGGTCGGGCGGGGCCAGAGCACGGTGCGCAGGTCGTCGGCGATCACGATGTCGAGCAGCGTGTCGAACGGCGCGGTGCCGCGCTCGCGCGCGATGTCGGCGACGATCTTTCCCGACAGCCCTTCGTTCGCGGCGCTGTACGTGTCGCCGAGCACGTAGTTGCCCCAGTCGGCGAGCCGCCGGAGCACGCCGGCGTCCTCGCTTCGCGCGCGCTCGTTCATCCACGCGCGCGTCTCGGGCTCGCGCAGCTTCGCGATGCGCTCGGGAACCGGCAGCGCCATCACGTCGCTCCAACCGGGCATGAGGAACAACGCGCAGTGCGTGAGGAAGCTCATGTTCATCGGGACGAGTACCGGCATCGTCAGCGCGACCAGCTCGCCGCCCGCGGCGGCCGCGCGACTGCCGGCATCGAGCTGCTTCGTGACCCGCTGCGGCACCTGCGAGTCGACGGTGAGCACGTTCCAGTTCAGCGGTCGTTGCGCGGCGACGCTCATCGCGGTGAACAGCTCGATCTCTTCCTCGGAGAACGTGTCGAGGCAGCCGTCGATGATGCCTTCGAGCGTCGTGCCCTCGTGCTCGCCGGTCGCGGTGCACAGCGCGAGCAACTCGTCGCGGTTGGCCCAGCGTGACGCGACCGGCTTCCCGTCGCCGTCGGAGTGCGTGTACGAGAGGGTCGTCGAGAAGCCGATGCCGCCGGCCTCGAGCGACTCGTGCAGCAGGCGCACCATCGCCGCGAGCTGATCGTCGGACGCCTCCCGGCCGATCGCGTCGGCGCCCATCACGTAGCGGCGGATTGCGCAGTGGCCCACGAGGAAGGCCGCGTTCACGCCGAGACCGCCGTCGAGCCGCGCGAGGTAGTCGCCGAACGACTCCCACTCCCAGTCGACGCCCTGCTCCAGCGCGGCGAGCGGCATGCCCTCGACCTTCGCCATCATGCGCCGCAGGTAGTCGGCGTCGCCGCCGCGCAGCGGCGCGAGCGTGAAGCCGCAGTTCCCGCCGATGACGGTGGTGACGCCGTGCACGTTCGACGGCGATGCGTTCGGATCCCAGAACAGCTGCGCGTCGTAGTGCGTGTGCGGGTCGACGATGCCCGGGATCACGAGCCGGCCGCCGGCGTCGACGGTCTGCTGCGAGTCCTCGTCGATCGCGCCCACCGCGACGATGCGCCCGTCGCGCACACCCACATCGGCGCGCCGCGGCGGCGCGCCGGTCCCGTCGACGACCGTGCCGCCCCGGATCACCACATCGAGCACGGCCACTCCCGTTCGCGTCCGTCCACACCTGTCCGCACCTGACGGCCCGTCAGGTTACCGATGCACCCGTCCCGTGGCCCATGCGCGTCCTGTGTCGTGGGTAGGGCGAGCATCGCGATCGGTGCGCTCCTGCTCGCGGCAGGCCGGCCGCGCCACCGGCAGCGGAACCCGCCGCGCCGAGTAGAAGGAAGCGCGCACTCAACCCGCAGAACCAACCTGCCGACGCGAGCCGTCGACAGACACCGCAAGGTGGGAGGGATCCGTGGTCTTCGAACCGCCGCAGCCGCCGGAACCGCCGGCACCGGGAAGCGGGCAGCCGCCCGGAACACCGGGAATGCCGCCACGACCGGATTGGGGCGCTCCGCCGCCGGCATCGCCGGGCCCGGTCACCGACCTCCAGCCGTCGTCGCCGCCACCGGCGGGCCGGCCGTGGCGATGGGCGGTTGCCCTGGTGGCCGTCGTCGCCGTGATCGCCGCGGCCGCGATCGTCGTCGCGAGCCGCGGCTCGTCGAAGTCCGCGTCGCCGACCACCACCAAGACACCCACGACCGCGGCGCGCTCGGCGCGGCAGATCCTCGCCGCCGCGAGTGCCCGCACCCGCGCCGCGGGTACCGCGCGCATGAGCATGGTCGAGACCGTGAGCGGCAGCGGCGTCAGCTTCGACCTGAACCTCAACGGCGCTTCCGACTACGCGCACAAGAACAGCGAGATCACGATGTCGGCGCTCGGACGCGACTTCGAGACCGTCCGCGTGGTGAGCGGCGTGAGCTACATGTCGGCGCCCGGCGTTGCGCTGCCCGGCAACGCGCACTGGGTCTCGCTGCGCCCCTCCGACCTCGGTCTGCCTTCGAACCAGTCCGCGCTCGGCAGCAACGACCCGAACACCGGATTGCAGTACCTCTCCGCGATCAGCGGATCGCCGCACGACCTCGGCGCCGCGACGATCGACGGCGCGCCAACGACGCACTACGGGTTCACGGTCGACCTGAGGTCGTTGATGGACCAGATGTCGCGCGGGATGAGCAAGCTCGGCGGGCAGTCGCTCGGCCTCGGCGAGATGAACGGTCTCCTCGACCTCACGAACATCCCCGCCGAGGCGTGGATCGACCACGACGGTCGCGTGCGCCAGTTCAAGTTCACGCTCGCGATGTCGACGCTCGGCCAGAGCGTGAAGGCCGTCTCGACGATGAAGTACTCGCACTTCGACGAGCCGCTGACGATCACCGCGCCGGCGCCGACCGACGTCGTCCCGTTCTCGAGCGTCCCGCAGTTCTTCCAGCAGCTCGGCCAGAACGCGGCGTCGAACGGCTTCACGGCCTGACGGCTTGACGGCTTGACGGCTTGACGAGCCGAGGGTGAAAACGTAGTTTTCGTCCTCGCATATGGCCATCTCGGAGGGGACCGCGACCAGCGCGGCGCGGGTCGCGGCGCGCACGGTGTCGCCGGCCCGGGAACGGGCGGAATCCGAGGCGCGCGCGCTGCTCGAAGCCGCGCTCGCCGTGCTGCGCCGCGACGGCGCCGCCGGGCTCACGGTCGCGGCGGTGCTCGCCGAGGCGGGGCTGTCGACCCGCGCGTTCTACCGGCACTTCGCCTCGAAGGACGAGCTGCTGCTCGCACTGTTCGACGCCGACACCGAAGCCGTCGCCCGGCGCGTCGACACCGCGATCGACGCGTCGACCGATCCGCGCGCCGCGCTCGTCGCGTGGGTCGACCAGCAGCTCGCGCTCGCGTACGCGCCGCGGCGCTCGCACCGCACCCAGGTGCTGTGGAGCGAGGGCCGGCGGCTCCAGCTCGACCATCCCGACGAGTTCGCGCGCATCGTCGCCGCGGTACTCGCGCCACTCGAGCGCGTGCTCGCCGCCGGCAAGGTGTCCGGCGACTTCCCGAACACCGATCCCGCGGCCGACGCGCGCGCGATCCACGCGGTGGCGTGGGATCTGGTCGAGCAGCGCCTCGCCGGCGGCTCGGGCACGCTCGCGTCGGCGCGCGCGCACGTCCTGCGCTTCTGCCTCCCAGCACTGGGTGCGAGTGAGCAACGATCCCACAGGGACGGCCGGGTCGCTTCGCGTCCCGGCCGAGCTGGGCACGGAGGCGTCAGGAGCGGCGCGCGAAGCGAGCGCGACAAGCAATGACAATGCCGCCGAACGATTCGGTCTACTACGACGCGGAGTACGAGACGATGCCGCGCGCGCGGATCGAGGAGGAGCAGCTCGAGCTCCTGCTCGACCTGATCCCCTACGCGTACGAGCATTCACCGCTGGTTCGCGAGACGTGGGACGCGGCAAAGCTGGTGCCGCGCGACATCAAGTCGCTCGACGACTTCCGCGAGAAGGTGCCGTTCATCGACAAGGACGCGGTCCGGCACTTCCGCGATGACCGCAAGGATCCCTACGGCGGGTTGCTGTGCGTCGAGCCGTCGGAGCTCACCGCGATCATGTCCACCTCGGGCACGACCGGCGACCCGACGCTCGTCGCCGAACAGTGGGGCGGTGGTGGTGGCGGCCGCCCGACGATCATCACGCGCGACTTCTGGGGCATGGGGCTGCGGCCCGGCGATCGGGTCGCGCTCGTGCTGTTCACGTTCCGAGGGCCGATGTACGGGCTGATTCAAGGCCTCGGCGCGGTGCCGGTGCTCGTCGACTACGACCCGTCGGAGATCGAACGGCTGCTCGCGCTGTCGATCGAATACCGACCGACGATCATGTACAACTTCGGCAACACGCTCATGGCCGCGACGCCAACGGCCGCAGAGCACGCCGGCATCGACCCGAAGGACGCGTTCTCGTCGTACCTCGGTGTCGTGTGGGCGGGTGAGCCCCTCGGACCGCGCGCCCGCGCGCTCGCGGCAGAGTGGGGACTGCCGCTGTTCGAGCACACGAGCGTCGGCGACGTCACCGCGTCGTTCGAGTGCACCGCGCACGACGGCCTGCACTTCTGGGAGGACACCGCGTTCGTGGAGGGCATCGAGCCCGACGCGACCGATCACACCGACGCGGTCGCGTCGGCCGACGGTGCGCGCTGCGAGCTCGTCGCGACCGCGCTGGTCAACCGCGTCGCACCGCTCATCCGCTACCGCTCCGACGACATCGTGCGGCTCACGCGCGAGACGTGCCGCTGCGGCCGCACGCACGCGCGCATGTGGACGGTCGGCCGGCGCAGCGACGAGATCGTCGTCGACGGACAGCCGGTGATGCCGATCGACGTGTGGGGCGCGGTCGAGACGGTCGACGCGTGCGCGCTCGGGCTCTTCCAGATCGTCCGGCCGCAGCGCGACGTCGACCGGCTGCGGCTGCGCGTCGGCTATTCGGCCGCGCACGCCAAGCGGGTCGACGCGGTGCGCGACGAAGTCGCGGCGTCGGTCGCGGCTGCGATCGGCGTGACGCCCGAGGTCGAGCTCGTGCCCGACGAGCAGCTGCTGCGGCTCGGACCGCCACACAAGATCCCGCGGGTGACGAAGCGATGACCGAGCCTTCCGGGCCTCACGTGACGCGTCGCGCGGGCCGCGCCGATGACGCGCCGGTCCCTGTGGGAACGCCGCTCTGGGGCATCGGTCGCTACGAAGGACCTGACGGCCCGGTCACGTGGGAGATCTCGCACGACGAGATCGGCCGCGACCTCGGTGCCGCGCCGGCCGCGCTCGCGCGCCTCGGTGTCGGCGCGGGCGGTCGCGTGTTGCACTGCTCGCTGCTGTCGGAGGCGGGGCACTTCTTCCCGCTCGTGATCGGCACGATGCTCGCGGGCGCGCAGGTGTCGCAGGCCGACGCGACGCGCGGCGACGCGACCCGCGTCGCGATGTTCCTGCGCATGCTCCACTACGACGCGGTGCTCGGCGTGAACGCCGCGATCCTCGACGGGCTCGACGAGCTCGGCGTCGCGTACGCCGAGGCGTTCTCCGACGTGGGCGCGGTGTGCGCGCGACCCGACGCGATCGCGCGCCTCGCCGTCGAGGGCATCGACGCGCACGGGTTCGCGCTGTGTGGCCCCGCGGTCGCGATCGCAGCTGCGCCCGGTGCGCCCGCACTGGTTCACGACACGGCCGAGTGGGAGCTCGGCTCCGTCGACGGCCGCATCACCGTCACCAACCTCCGTGCTCGCGCGACCGAGTTCCGCGGCACCGCCACTGCGGTGCGCGGATCGGTCGTCGACCACGGTGTCGTCCTCGACCTCGAAGGAAACGTATGCGCACCAAACGACCGTTGATCAGTGCCGACAACCACGTCTTCGAGCCGGTGACGCTGTGGGAGGAGCGCCTGCCCGAGCGCTTTCGCGACCGAGGTCCGCGCGTCGCGATCGAGAACGACTGGTACGTGATGGCGATGGAGGGCATGCCGAGCCGCAAGCTCTCGCGCATCGACCCGTCCGACACCGCACGCGACACGACCGCGTTCGCGGCGCGCGCGGGCGGCGCCGACACCGATCAGCGTCTGAACGACATGGCGTCGGATGGCGTGATCGCCGAAGTGATCTATCCGACGTTCGGCTTGTTCATCGACCTCATCACCGATTCCGAGCTGCAGATGGCGTGCGCGGCGGTCTACAACGACTGGTGCGCAGAAGTGTTCTTGCACCGGCCGGACGTGTTCATCCCGTCGGCGATCGTGCCCATCCGCGACGTGCCGAGCGCTCGCGCCGAGCTCGAGCGGGTCGTGACGCTCGGCTACAAGAGCGCGACGATCCCGACCACACCGCCGATGGGTGTTCCCTACAACTCGGCCGACTACGACCCGATCTGGGCGGTCGCGGTCGAGGCCGGTGTGCCGTTGTCGTTGCACACGGGCACCGGCGCGCTGCCGCAGTTCGAGCGCGGGCCCGGCGGCGCGGTCATCAACTACGCGAAGGTCGGACTGCTGTCGGCGGAGACGCTCTGTTACTTCGCGGCGTCGGGCGTGCTCGAACGCTTCCCGGGATTGCAGCTCGTGTTCGTGGAGACCGGTGCGGGCTGGTTCGCGTACTGCTGCGAGCGCATGGACGAGGCGTTCGAGGAGCACCAGAACTACGTGAAGCCGAAGCTGAAGGAACCGCCGAGCCACTACGCGACGACGCAGTGCCACGTGACGCTCGGCGCGGACCGCGCGCCGCTGCTCGCACGCGCCGTCACCGGCATCGAGCCGCTGCTGTGGGCCTCCGACTATCCGCACCCGGAAGGCACGTTCCCGGAGTCGCAGGCAGTGGTCGCGCGCATCTTCGCCGACCTGTCGGAGCCGGAGCGCGAGATGGTCGCGTGCACGAACGCGGCGAGGCTCTACCGCGT
>DATBAK010000016.1 GCA_036271555.1 Acidimicrobiia bacterium | reverse complement strand
GAGTACGAGCGCGTCGCCGACGCGACCGAGCGCGCGCTCGCGGGCAACCTCGCGAAGGGCGCCGGCAAGCTCGCGGAGCAGGGCAAGCGGTTCGTGCGCGACCGCCTCGCGCTGCTGCTCGACGAGGGGTCGTTCGTCGAGGACGCGATGCTCGCGAACGCGCTCGCCGGTGATCTCCCGGCCGACGGCGTCGTCACCGGTGTCGGTCGGATCGACGGCCGACCGGTCTGCGTGATGGCGAACGACTCGACCGTGAAGGCGGGTTCGTGGGGCGCGCGCACGGTCGAGAAGATCGTGCGGCTCACGGAGCACGCGCTGAAGCACGAGCTCCCCGTCGTCTATCTCGTCGACTCCGCCGGCGCGCGCATCACCGACCAGGTCGAGCTGTTCCCCGGTCGGCGCGGCGCGGGACGCATCTTCGCGAACCAGGTGCGTCTCTCGGGTCGGGTGCCGCAGGTGTGTTGCCTGTTCGGTCCGTCGGCCGCGGGTGGCGCGTACATCCCCGCGTTCTGCGACGTCGTGTTCATGGTCGAAGGCAACGCCTCGATGTACCTCGGCTCGCCGCGCATGGCCGAGATGGTGATCGGCGAGCACGTGTCGCTCGAAGAGATGGGCGGCGCGCGCATGCACGCGTCGGTGAGCGGGTGCGGCGACAACCTCTGCGCGAACGACGAGGAAGCGATCGAAGGCGCGCGCCGGTTCCTCTCCTATTTGCCGTGCTCGTGGGAAGACCTGCCCGAGCCGGGGTCGTCGGTCGGACCGGTGGCGAGTGCGACTCCGATCGCCGACATTGTTCCCGTCGAGGAGCGACGCGCGTACGACATGCACCGCGTGATCGACGCGCTCGTCGACGAAGGCTCGTTCTTCGAGCTCAAGCCGCTCTGGGCGCGCGAGCTCGTCATCGGCTTCGCCCGGCTCGACGGCGAGACGATCGGCATCGTCGCGAACAATCCGATGCACCTCGGCGGCGTGCTGTTCGTCGACTCCGCCGACAAGGCCGCGCGCTTCATCTGGCTGTGCGACGCGTTCAACGTGCCGCTGCTGTTCCTCGCCGACGTACCCGGCTTCATGATCGGCTCGCAGGTTGAGCGGCAGGGGATCATCCGGCACGGAGCGAAGATGATCACCGCGGTCAGCGAGGCGACGGTGCCGAAGATCTCGGTCATCGTGCGTAAGGCGTACGGCGCAGGGCTGTACGCGATGTGCGGGCCCGCGTTCGATCCCGACGCGTGCATCGCGTTGCCGACCGCGAAGATCGCGGTGATGGGACCGGAGCCCGCGGTGAACGCGGTCTTCTACAACACGATCCAGGCGATCTCGGATCCGGAGGAGCGCGCCGCGTACGTCGCCGAGCGGCGCGCGGAGTACGAGCGCGACGTCGACCTCGTGCACCTCGCGTCCGAGCTGGTCGTCGACGCGGTCGTGCAGCCCGATTCGTTGCGCGCCGAGCTGATCACCCGCTTCGCGCTGGCCGCCGGCCGGCGGCGCGAGGATCCCGGCAAACGGCACGGTGTTCCGCCGGTCTGAGATCTGAGTGCGAGCGTGGGCAGAATGGGTCCCGTGCCCGCGTGTCCGGCCTGCGGTCGGTACCTGACCCCGACGTCGATGAAGGCGGACGGCTCGTGCCCGTTCTGCTTGCAGACCGTCGATTGGAAGCGGTCGCGCAAGGCCGCGGAGCGGGTCGCCGCGGGGGAGGAGCCCGAAGAGATCATCACGACGCCGTGGCACTTCAAGCTGCTCGTCGGCGCGACCGTGATCTACCTCGGCTACCGGTTCATGGAGGGCGTGCAGTGGCTGGCGCACAAACTGTGAGCGCGCAGCGCGGCCGGTAGTGTCGGAGGTTCACAGCACACGGGCTGTGGCGCAGCTTGGTTAGCGCGTCGGTCTGGGGGACCGAAGGTCCCGGGTTCGAGTCCCGGCAGCCCGACTCT
>DATBAK010000015.1 GCA_036271555.1 Acidimicrobiia bacterium | reverse complement strand
CGAGCTCGAGCTCGTTCTCGAACTTCTCCCGCTGCTTCTGGCTGATGACGCTGTAGACCATCTGCCGGATCTGCGAGCCGTTCAGCACCGGCAGCTCCGCGATGGGCTTCATCTCACCGTGGATGCGGATCACCGGCTGCGAGCTCGCGGTGCGGTGGAGGTCGGAACCGCCGCTACAGGAGGGTTGCGGACGGGTCGATAGCCCCGGAAACGGTGATGTTCCCGGGGAGGCGTGCGGGTCCGATGCTCGCGATGCAGGCACGGCGGTTCGGTGAGACGCTCGTGGAGCGGCACGTGCTGTCGCGCGACGATCTCGAGGCCGCGCTCCAGGCGTGTGAGGCGTCGGGGGAGCCGCTGCCGGCGGCGTTGCTGCGCGACGGGCTGGTCGGGTCGAAGGACCTGACGGCCGCGATCGCGCAGAGCCTCGGGATCCGCTTCGTCGACTTCCAGGACGTCACGCTCCATCAGGACGCGCCGACGTTGGTGCCCGCGGATGTCGCGCGTGAGCACCAGGCGCTCGCGATCGACTTCGAGGGCGCGAAGCTCGTCGTCGCGTTCGCGGAGCCGGCCGACGACATCGCGCTCGCGGCGGTCGGCGCGGCGACGGGCTACGAGGTGATCCCTGCGGTCGCGGATCGCGTCGAGCTGTCGAAGGCGATCGACCAGGTGTACGGCGTGACCGCGGCGTCGGCCGCGCTCGACGAGCTGCGCGAGCTGCAGGGCGGTGAGCTGCACATCAACGATCTGTTGGATCAGGTGCTGACGCTCGGCGGTTCCGACCTCCACCTCACCGCGAGCTCGCGCCCGGTGATCCGCATCCACGGCGAGATGAAGCCCATCACGGAGCTGCCGGTGCTGAACGGCTCGCAGATCCGGCAGATGGTCTACAGCGTCATCAGCCAGAAGCAGCGGGAGAAGTTCGAGAACGAGCTCGAGCTCGACACGAGCTACACGCTGCCGGGCAAGAGCCGCTTCCGCATGAACGTCTTCCTGCAGCGCGACAGCGTCGGCTGCGTGATGCGCGTGATCCCGTACGAGATCGTCGAGTTCGACAAGCTCGGCATCCCGCCCGCGGTGAGGGAGTGGGCAAACCTGCCGCGCGGCCTCGTGCTCGTGACCGGTCCGACGGGCTCGGGCAAGAGCACGACGCTCGCGTCGCTCGTCGATGTCATCAACCGCGAGCGCGCCGTGCACATCATGACGGTCGAAGACCCGATCGAGTTCCTGCACCAGCACAAGCGGGCGATCGTCAACCAGCGGGAGGTCGGCGAGGACACGCACTCGTTCGCCAACGCGCTGAAGCACGTGCTGCGCCAGGACCCTGACGTCATCCTCGTCGGCGAGATGCGCGATCTGGACACGATCTCCACCGCGCTCACCGCGGCCGAGACCGGCCACCTCGTGTTCGCGACGCTGCACACACAGGACGCACCGCAGTCGATCGACCGCATCATCGACGTCTTCCCGGCGCACCAGCAGCAGCAGGTGCGCGTGCAGCTCGCGGCGTCGCTGCAGGGCATCTGCACGCAGCAGCTGTTGCCGACGATCGACGGCCGCGGCCGCGTCGCCGCCTGCGAGGTGCTCGTCGCGACGCCCGCGATCCGCAACCTCGTGCGCGAGGCGAAGACGCACCAGATCTACTCCATGCTCCAGGCCGGCGGGAAGTACGGGATGGTGACGATGGACATGTCGCTCGCGAAGCTGCTGCGCGCGCACGCCATCTCGATCGACGTCGCGCGCGAGCACGCATCGAACGACGAGGACCTGCGCCGGCTCGCGGGAGCCTGACGTGCCGGCGACGTACGCGTACAAGGTCCGCGACCG
Source organism: Acidimicrobiia bacterium (assembly GCA_036271555.1). NCBI lineage: Bacteria > Bacillati > Actinomycetota > Acidimicrobiia > Acidimicrobiia bacterium. The sequence goes on along the minus strand of DATBAK010000015.1, from coordinate 66,547 downwards.
CGGCGGGAAGCTGCTCGAGGGCACGCTCGAGGCCGACAGCCAGGCGCTGCTGATCGGCAAGCTCCGCTCGATGGGCTACATGCCCATCGACATCAAGGAGCAGTCGTCCGCGACGATGTCGAAGGAGCTGCACATCCCGTTCCTCGCGAACCGGGTGAAGCTCAAGGACGTCGCCGTGATGTCGCGGCAGTTCGCGACGATGATCAACTCCGGTCTGTCGCTGCTGCGCGCGCTGAACATCCTCGCCGAGCAGACCGAGAGCAAGTCGCTCGCCGCGATCGTCAACCAGGTGCGCATCGACGTCGAGAAGGGCTCGTCGTTGTCGGCCGCGCTCAGTCGGCATCCGAAGGCGTTCTCGCGGCTCTACGTCGCGATGGTGCGCGCCGGTGAGATCGGTGGTGCGCTCGACTCCGTGCTGCTGCGACTCGCGGAGACGATCGAGAAGCAGGTCGAGCTGCGCCGCAAGGTGCGGTCGGCGATGACGTACCCGATCGTCGTGATGATCCTCGTGCTGTTGATCGTCACCGCGATGCTCCTGTTCATCATCCCGATGTTCAAGGGCATCTACGCCGAGCTCGGCGGCAAGCTCCCCGCGCCGACGCAGTTCCTCATCACGATCTCCACGACGGTGCGCAGCCGCTGGTGGGCGATCTTCGGTGTCGAGTTCGGCGCGGTGTGGGGCTTCCGACGCTGGATCGCGACCGAGAACGGTCGGAACCGGTGGGACGTGGTGAAGCTCAAGCTCCCGGTGTTCGGACTGCTCACGCGCAAGACCGCGCTCGCGCGGTTCTCGCGCACGCTGTCGGCGCTGGTGCGGTCGGGTGTGCCGATCCTCGAAGCGCTCGACATCGTCGCCGAGACCTCGGGCAACCACGTGGTCGCCCGCGCGGTGTACGACACCCAGGCCGCGGTGAAGTCGGGTGAGCCGATGTCGCATCGGCTCGAGCAGCACTCGGTGTTCCCGCCGATGGTCGTGCAGATGATGGCGGTGGGTGAGGAGACCGGCGCGCTCGACGAGATGCTCGACAAGATCGCCGACTTCTACGACCAGGAGGTCGAGGCGACGGTCGAAGCGCTCACGTCGCTGATCGAGCCACTGCTCATCGTCGTCATGGGCGCCGCGGTCGGCGGCATGGTGATCTCCCTCTATTTGCCCATGTTCAACATCATCAAGCTCATCAAGTAGCCGCCGCTCGCCGTCCACCTTGCGACGCTGAATGCCCGTACGGGCGTAAGGATGTCGCAAAGTGGAGCCGCAGTCGCGGGCGCGAGGTGCGTTGATCGGCGTCGCGGTCGCGACCGGGACGGGCGCGGTGAGGATCAGACCGTCGCGGGCGGCGTAGCGGTGGCGGGCACGGGCGCGCGCGGTGTGCCGCGCAGCCGACGGGCCGCGGTGACGAGGAGCCCGACGGACGCGCCGAGGACGAGCGCGACGAACGTGCGGTCGAGCGCGGGCGACAAGGTGGTCGGCAGCTGCGAGCGGTCGAGCGCGGTGATGTCGGCGAGCCCGCTCCCGAACGCCAGGACGACCGCGGCGACGAGCACGATCGGTGTCGCGGCGTCGGGCGTGTGCCGCGAGCGCAGCATCGAGCCTGCGGCCGCGAGCGCGATCGCGGCACCGAGGATCGAGTAGACGGTCGAGAGGAACGCGACCCACGCGCCGCCACTCGTCGACGACCATTCGCCGGCGACGAGCACGAGCACGAGCGCGGCCGTGGCGACGAGCGCGATCGCGGCGACGTCGCCCCATCGCCGGGTCAGCCCGAGCGCGACGATCGCGATCGCGACGACCAGGGCGAGGCCGAGCCGGGGGAGTGCGGACGGGCCGGGTACCCAGCGCAGGTCGCCGCGCACGACGACCGGTTCCCCCCGGTAGCGCAGGGTGATCATCCAGTCCGAGATCAGGTGGGTGCGACCGGGGGAGGACGACACGGCCGGCGGCTCCGACGAGCCCATCCAGTGCACGCGATGGTCGTGCCAGCGCGCGACGTGCGCGCCGTCGACGCGCTTCCACACCGGGGTCGCGGTGGCGTCGTAGGAGCGGGGGACGGCCTGGGTGACCGTGGTCGCGCGGTCGAGGAACACGGCGGGGGACCGCGTGTTCTCGAACACGCCGGCGGGCCCGATGCGCAGATAGGGCTCGCCCGAGTAGCCGAGGACCGTCACCTCGGACGCGGTGTCGTTGCGGACCTCGACGCGCGCACCGAGGTCGCGGATCCGCACGGTGAGCCCGGCGACGCGCGGCGACACCGACAGCACCCGCGACGCGTAGTTGCTCGGTTGCGCGCCGGTGAGCCCGTGCGCGCCCGCGGGCGCGGCGCCGACCACGACGAACCCCGCCGCGAACCCCGCCGCGAGGAGCAGCGCGAGCAGCGGCCGGAGGAGGCTGCGGACGCGCCGGCCGATCACCGGTCCATCGTGGCACCCGCGCCCCGGCGGTCCCGGGTCAAGGCGGGCGGTGCCGACGAGTGGACAGGAGGTGCGGACTAGCTTCGTGCCGTGCGACGGACGCTGCTCGCTGTCGTGACCGCGGTGATCGCCGTCCTGATCCTGGCGGCCCCCGCCGGCGCGCACGCGGTGCTGCTCCAGACCTCGCCCGCGGCGGGGCAGACGTATCCGAGCGGGCCGAAGGTCGTCACGCTCCTGTTCGACGAGAACGTGCAGGTCGGGTTGGGCGGCATCCGACTGCTCGACTCCAAGGGCAACCGCATCGACACCGCCAAGCCGTCGCAGTCGAACGGCGGGAAAGAGGTATCGGTCGGCGTGCCGGGGTTGAAGGACGGCACGTACGTCGTGACGTGGCGCGTGATCTCCGCCGACGGTCACCCGGTCCAGAACGCGTTCACGTTCTCGGTCGGCCGCGCAACCGCCGTGGGGCAGACCGCGACGCAGCTCGCGAACTCGCTGCTCGCGAAGCAGGCGGGGAGCAAGCCCGTCGGCATCACCTACGGCGTGCTGCGGTTCGTCGAGTTCGTCTCGGTCGCCATCATGCTCGGCGGCTTCGCGTTCCTCGTGCTGTGCTGGCCCAACGGACGCCGGTCGCGCACGACGCTGCGGCTGATCCGCGGCTCGTGGGTCGTCGCGTTCGTCGGCTCGATCGCGACCGTGCTCATCGCGTCGAGCTACACCGCGGCACTGAAGTTCGCGGACTCGTTCAAGTGGTCGGTCGTGCACGATTACGTCGACACGCACGTCGGACGCATGCTCGCACTGCGCGTCGTCGTGCTCATCGTCGTCGCGCTCGTCGGGTGGCCGTTCCTGAAGCGTGCGAAGAACGACGCGCTGCAGCTCGCAGTCGGCGGGGTCGCAGGGCTCGCACTCATCGCGACGTTCACCCTCGCCGGTCACGCGCGCAGCGGCTTCCAGATCCCGCTCGCGATCGTGACCGACCTCGCGCACGTCACCGCGTTCACGCTGTGGTTCGGCGGGCTCATCGTGATGATGGTCGCGGTGTTGCGGCCGGACGATCCGTCCGAGCTCGAACCCGCGGTGTCGCGCTTCTCGGCGCTCGCGCTCGGCGCGGTCGTCGTGCTCACGGGCACCGGCGTGTACCAGGGCTGGCGTCAGGTCGGCTCGTTCGGCGCGCTCAAGAGCACGACGTACGGACGGTTGCTGCTCGTGAAGATCGCGCTCGTCGCAGTGGTCGTGATCGTCGCGGCGACGAGCCGCGACACCGTTCGCAACCGGCTCGGCGGCGACGACGACGATGACGACGACGACACGCCGGACGCGGAGGTCCGTGCGCCGCTGCCGGTCGGACCGGGTGCCGCGCTCGCGGTCGACGACGATCGGGCCGGGGTCGCCCGCCGGCTGCGCATCAGCGTTGCGATCGAGGTCGTGTTCCTCGTCGCCGTGCTCGCGACGACCGCGCTCCTCGTCGACGCGGCGCCGGCGCGCACCGCGATCAACGCGCCCTTCTCGCAGACGATCGAGGCGCAGGGCATCAACTTCGAGGTGTTGCTCGTGCCCGCGCGCAGCGGACCGAACGATCTGCACGTCACCGCGACGAAGGAGAGCGGGCTCCTCGACAACGTGCTCCAGCTGAACCTCACGTTGAGCAACCCCGAGAAGAACGTCGCGCCGATCGCGGTGAAGCTCATCAAGCTCGGACCCGGCCACTACACGTCGAACGCACTCACGATCCCGTTCAGCGGCACGTGGCAGCTCCAGATCAAGGCGTTGGTGACGCAGATCGACGAGGTCGACGCGAGCGCCACCATCCACGTCCGCAGCTGAGGCCACCTCTACCCTCCGCGGCGTGACCGGGCTGATCGCGGCCATCTGCGGGCTGTTCGGCCTTCTGATCGGCTCGTTCCTGAACGTCGTGATCTGGCGGATCCCGCGCAAGGAATCAGTCGTGGCGCCGCCGTCGCACTGCCCCGGCTGCGGCACGGAGATCGCGCCGCTCGACAACATCCCGGTCGTCTCGTGGATCGTGTTGCGCGGACGCTGCCGTCATTGCCGGACGCGCATCTCGATCCGCTATCCGCTCGTCGAGCTCGCGTGCGGCGGGTTGTTCGTCGCGATCGGGGCGCGCTTCGCGCATTCGTGGGCGTTGCCCGCGTTCCTCGTGCTCGGCGGCGCGCTGCTCGCGATCTCGCTCATCGATCTCGAGCACTACATCATCCCGAACCGCATCGTGTATCCCGTCGGCTTCATGGCCGTGCCGCTGCTCGCGCTCGGCGCGGGCGGCGACGGACATTGGTGGTGGTTCGCGCGCGCGCTCATCGGCGCGTGCGGCGCGTTCGCCGCGCTGTTCGTCATCCACATCGCGTCGCCGCGCGGCATGGGCTTCGGTGACGTACGGCTGTCGTTCCTGCTCGGCCTGTACCTCGGCTATCTGGGCGCGATCGATGTGCCGGTGGGCCTCTTCCTCGGCTTCCTCTACGGCGCCGTGATCGGACTCGTGCTCATGGCGCTCGGCCGTCAGAACCGCAAGCAGCACATCCCGTTCGGCCCGTTCCTCGCGGCCGGGGCGCTCACGATCGTGCTCGTCGGCGGCCCGATCATCGACTGGTACCGAGGCTTCGGCCGAGCCTGAGCTCTCTGGTCGGGCTCGCAAGCTTCGCCCTCCGGACGCCTCAGTGACCACGTCGGACGGGCCGCTCCGCGACCCGCCCGCTCCGGTGGGAACGAGACGAGCGCTCGTCTCCAAAAAACGCGGATCTCCTACTCGCGCGGTCGGTCGCGTGGGCATTGCGACGACCCCGTTGCGGCGCAAGGAAAGCACACGCGTGTCATTCACTCACGGTGAAGTTGAGGTCTAAAGAGCACAATGTCTCAAGGTGAGGCTCTGATTGACGATCGTGATTTTTGAGACTTACTGTGACTGATGTGACACGTGAGGGCTACGTGGTTGGTGAGCATCGCCTGCTGACGGTTCGTGAGGTCGCCGACACCATGCGGGTGTCGAACATGACCGTGTACCGACTCATCCGAGCCGGTGATCTGCCCGCGATCCGAGTCGGCAAGCACTTCCGCATCCGCGAGCACGAGTTGAACGCCTACCTCGACTCGCAGACCGTGCGGGGAGGTGACTCGTGGCCCGCGGCGTGATCGGCCTCGACGTCGGCACCAACGCGGTCACGGTCGCCGAGGTCGTGCCGGGGACACCGCCGCGCCTCGTCGCGTTCGGTCAGGTCGCGCTCGCTCGCGACGTCATGCGCGAAGGCGAGATCGTCGACCCCGAAGGCGTCACCTCCGCGATCGCGCGGCTGCGCACCGAGCTCGGCCTGCGCCGCGCCCGCGTGCGCGTCGGCCTCGCGAGCCCGCGCCTCATCGTGCGCCAGGTCGAGATGCCGGTGATGACCCGCGAGGAGCTCGCGGGCGCGCTGCGCTTCCAGGCTCAAGAGCTCATCCCGATCCCGCTCGACGAGGCCGTCATCGACTTCGCGATCCTCGGGACCGTCGAGAACGACGCCGGCGAGTCCGTGATGCAGGTGCTGCTCGCGGCCGCGCACTCGGCCACCGTCACGCGACTCGTCGATGCGGTCGAGGGCGCGGGCCTCGGAGTCGAGTCGGTCGACCTGGTTCCGCTCGCGCTCATTCGCGCGCTCGGTCACGCGGTCAGTGACAACGGTTCCGGAGCCGAGGGCATCGTCTCGTTCGGCGGTGGCGTCACGTGCGTCGTCGTGCACGAGAACGGCATCCCGCGCTTCGTGCGCGTGCTCGGCAGCGGTGGTCGCGAGCTGACCGACGCGGTCTCGGCCGGTCTCGAGCTGCCGTTCGAGACGGCGGAGTCGGTCAAGCGCCAGGTCGGCAACGTGTCCGACGACGTCGTCGCGCGCGCCCGCCTCGCGCTCGAGCGCCCGCTCGCCGCCGTGCTCGACGAGGTGCGCTCGTCGCTCGACTACTACCGCAACCAGCCCGGTGCCGCGCGGCTGCTGCGCGTCGTCACGACCGGCGGTGGCGCGCTGCTGCCCGGCCTCGTCGACCGCCTCTCGACGCTCGTCGGCCTGCCGGTGCAGATGGCCGAACCGCGCGCGCAGCTCACCGTCGGCGACATCGGCTTCGACGAAGCCGAGCTGCCTCGCCTCGACCCGTACCTTCCGGTCGCCGTCGGTCTCGCCCTGCCCGCGGGTCCGACCGGCGCCGCGATCGACCTGCTGCCGCACGGCACGCGGGGAACGAACGCGCGCACGCGCGCCGTCGCGATGACCGCCGCGGGGCTCGCGGGCCTCGTCGTGCTGCTCGCGATCCCGACGATCGCGCGTCAGCACTCGATCTCGCACGAGCACCATCTGCTCGCCGAGCAGCAAGCGCACAATCTCGAGCTGCAGACCAAGATCGGTCAGCTCGCCGACGCGCAGGCGAAGCAGTCGCAGCTCGACGCGCTGCAGGCGCAGATCACCGGACTGCTGTCGACCGACGTGTCGTGGAGCCGGATGCTGCAGGACATCGCGCGCACGATCCCGAACGACGTGTGGCTCACCAGCTTCCAGGGCACGGTGACGCCGGCGACGGCCGTGACGCCGTCGACTCCGCCCGCGACCGCGTCGTCGACGACGACGGGGTCAGGCCGTCCGGTCACGACCCCGACGACGGCTCCTGCGGTGACGGCGAGCGATCTCAGCGGCACCGTGAACTTCAGCGCGGTCGGCACCGACTACCCCGCGGTCGCGGCGTGGCTCAAGATGATCTCGGAGCTGCCGTCGCTGTCGGACCTCTGGGTGCCGAACATCAGCGAGGCGAAGCTCGGTGACCAGAACGTCGTGAACTTCTCGTCGACCGCGAACCTCACGCCGTCGGCGCGCTCGAACCGGCTCGAGCACTACACCGAGGACACGAAGCGATGAAGTCGCGCGCGGTCATCCTCGGAGTGCTCGCCACGATCGTCGTCGCGATGATCTGGAACCTGCTGATCTTCGCGCCGAAGGGCCGATCGCTGAAGCACGCGAAGGCGGACACGCAGACGGCACAGCAGCTCGGCGCGTCGTTGCAGGCGACGCTCACGCGGCTGCAGGACATCAGCCGCAACGGGCCTGCGATCGCCGCGGAGCTCGACAAGCTCAGCGCGGCCGTGCCCGCGTCGCCCGACCTCGACGGCTTCATCCTCTCGGCGAACCAGATCGCCGACACGTCGGGCATCGACTGGCTGTCGGTGTCGCCATCGGTCGCGCAGGCGGGCACGACGAGCGACGTCTCGGTCATCCCGCTGAGCATCCAGATCAAGGGCGGCTTCTTCCAGGTGCTCGACTACCTCAACCGGCTCGAGGACATGGGGCGCCTCGTCGTCGTCGACGGCATCAGCATCTCGTCGACGGCGACCGCCACCGCGTCGGGGCCGCCCGTGCTCTCGGTCACGCTCACGGCGCGCATGTTCACGCGCGCGGCGCCGCCCGCGCCCGCGGGTTCGACGCCGACCGGTTCGACAGTGAGTCCTTCGACGCCACCGGCGAGCGGCAGCTCGAGCGGCGAGACCTCGACGACTGCGCAGGTGCAGTGATGAACACCGGAGAACGGCGCCGACTGATCGTGCTGTTGTCGATCGCAGGAGTGCTCGTTGTCGGTGCGCTGTTGAAGTTCACCGTGTTCAACGGCGGCGGTGGCAGCTCGAACAATGCGTCGTCGACGCGGACCGAACAGCCGGGAACCGGGTTGACCGGCTCCACCGACGAGACGACGCCGACGAGCGAGGCGTCGCGATCGACGAGCCCGCCCGCGACGTTCGACGTGTTCGCGACGAAGAATCCGTTCGAGCCCGTGATCATCGTGACCCCGCCCGACACGACGCCCTCGACCACGCCGTCGACGACACCGGGCGGTGGCACCACGCCCGGGACGACACCGGGCGGTGGCACCACGCCGACGGGCGCGTCGACCTCGACCACCACGACGCCGAGCGTGAACCCCTCGCCCGGCACGTCCGTCGCGCTGCTCGACGTGTTCCCCGCGGCCGGCGGCGCGAGCCAGGCCAAGGTGCAGGTCGGCTCGACCGTGTACACGGTCGGCGTCGGATCCGTCTTCGCGACGAGCTATCGCGTCGTCAGCCTGAGCGGTCAGTGCGGCCAATTCCTGTTCGGTGACTCGCCCTTCAAGCTCTGCGAGGGCGAAGAAGTCATCAAGTAGGCTGGGCTCTCCACCGCAGGCGCAGAGGAACCTCGTGCTCCGCTTTTTGACCGCGGGTGAATCCCACGGGCCGGCCCTGGTGGTCATCGTCGAGGGCCTGCCCGCGGGCCTCCCCGTCCTCATCGACGACATCGGCGCCGAGCTCGCGCGCCGGCGCCTCGGCTACGGCCGCGGCCCGCGCATGCGCTTCGAGCGCGACGAGCTCGAGTTCCTCGGCGGTGTCCGTCACGGCCGCACGCTCGGCTCGCCGGTCGCGATCGAGATCCACAACTCGGAGTGGGCCACGGGGAAGTGGAACGACGAGATGTCGGCCGCGCCCGGCGCGACCGAGAAGCCGTTGACGCAGCCGCGCCCGGGCCACGCCGATCTCGCGGGCATGCAGAAGTACGGCTTCCGCGACGCGCGCGACGTGCTCGAGCGCGCCAGCGCGCGCGAGACCGCGGCGCGCGTCGCGGCGGGTGCGCTCGCGAAGCTTCTGCTCACGCAGATGGGCATCGACGTGCTGTCACACGTCGTCGAGCTCGGTGGTGTGCGTGTCGCGGCCGACGTGCGACCGAAGCCGGGCGATCTCGAACAGGTCGACGCGTCCGAGGTGCGGTGCTTCGATCCCGCGACCGAGGCCGCGATGATCGACGCGATCAAGGCCGCGGCGCGCGACGGCGACTCGCTCGGTGGTGTAGTCGAGGTCGTCGGCTACGGCGTCCCGCCGGGGCTCGGTTCGCACGTGCACTACGACCGCCGCATCGACGGCTTGCTCGCGGGCGCGCTGATGAGCATCCAGGCGATGAAGGCGGTCGAGATCGGCGACGGCTTCGAAGTCGCGCAACGTCGAGGCAGCGAAGCGCACGACGCGATCACGTGGAACGAGGCCGAGGGCTACCAGCGCGAGTCGCATCGCGCGGGCGGGGTCGAGGGCGGCATGACGACCGGCGCGCCGGTGATCGCGCGGGTCGCGATGAAGCCGCTCGCGACGTTGAACCGACCGACGCTGAAGACCGTGGATGTCGAGACGAAGGAAGCGACGGTCTCGTTCAAGGAGCGGACCGACGTCACCGCGGTGCCCGCCGCGGGCGTCGTCGCAGAGACGATGGTCGCGCTCGTGCTCGCGTCCGAGGCGCTGCGCAAGTTCGGTGGCGACTCGGTACCCGAGTTGCTCGCGAACCACGCGCACTACATCGCGAACCTGTCGTGAGTCGGTCGTGAGCGAGGAGCGAGCGCGGCACCTCGTGCTCGTCGGCATGATGGGCGCAGGGAAGTCGACGGTGGGAAAGCGGTGCGCGAACCAACTCGACCGCGCGTTCGTCGACACCGACGAGATCGTGGCCACGGTCGGCGGTGCGTCGGTGGCGCAGATCTTCTCGCGCGACGGCGAGGCCGCATTCCGTGCGTTGGAGCGCACCGCGGTGGCCGACGCGTGCGCATCGCCCGTGCCCGCGGTCATCGCGGTCGGCGGGGGCGCGGTGCTCGACGCCGACAATCGACACCGCTTGCGCGGCGCGGGATTCGTCGTGTGGTTGCACGCGCCCGTCGAGCAGCTCGTGCGCCACGTCGGCGACGGCCGGACCCGCCCGCTGCTCGCGGGAGACAAGCAGGGAACGCTGCGCCGGCTCGACGCGCTGCGCCGGCCCGCCTACGAAGCCGCCGCGCACGCGACCGTCGACACCGGCGGCCTCTCGCTCGCAGAATCAGCCGACGCGGTGCTCGCCGCGTTCGCGGCGACCGTGGAGCGCGCGTCGTGAGGCGCGTGCCGGTCGAGCTCGGCGCGCGCTCGTACGACGTCGTCGTCGGCGAGGGCGCGATCGCCGAGCTGAGCGCCGTGCTCGCAGGTCGCAAGCGCGCGGTGGTCGTCACGCAGGACGCGATCCGCGCCCACGCGGCACGCGTCGAAGCCGCGCTGGATGCGGCGGGCATCGTGCACACCGCGCTCACGATCGGCGACGGCGAGGAGCACAAGACGCTCGCGACGATCGCCGAGCTCGCGAGCGCGTGCGCGGCCTGGGGCCTGCTGCGCGGCGACGCGGTCGTGGCGGTCGGCGGCGGCATCGTCGGCGATGTCGCGGGCTTCCTCGCGGCGTCGTACGCGCGCGGGATCGCAGTCGTGCACGTGCCGACGTCGTTGCTCGCGATGGTCGACGCGTCGATCGGCGGCAAGACCGGCGTCAACCTGCCCGAGGGCAAGAACCTCGTCGGTGCGTTCCATCAGCCCCTCGCGGTGCTCGCGGATCCCACGGTTCTCGCGACGCTCCCCGAGCGTGAGTTCCGCTGCGGCCTCGCGGAGGTCGTCAAATACGCCCTGAGCGACGACGTCGAGCTGCTGTCGGTGCTCGACGGCAGCCGCGCCGAGATTCTGAAACGCGATCCCGATGTGCTCGGAGACGTCGTCGCGCAGTGCGCGACCGACAAGGCGCGCGTCGTCGCTCGCGACGAGCTGGAGCAGACGGGCGAGCGCGCCGTCCTCAACTATGGCCACACGCTCGGCCACGCGCTCGAGACTGCGGGCGGCCATGTGCTGCTGCACGGTGAGGCGGTCGCGATCGGCATGGTGTTCGCGGTGCGTCTCGCGTCGGTGCTCGAGCGGGTCGACGCGTCGAAGGTCGACCTGACCGTGGACCTGTTGCAGCACTATGGCCTGCCGACCGAGGCGCTCGGTCTCAACGTGTCCGTCGATGACGTGCTCACGCTCATGCGCCGGGACAAGAAGGCCGATGGAGGACTCACGTTCATGCTGCCCGGGCCGCACGGCATCGAACGCGTCGACGATCCCGACCCCACGGCCGTGGCCAAGGCCCTCGCGCAGGTGGGACTGACATGAGCACGATTCTCCTGTTGAGCGGTCCGAACCTGAACCTGCTCGGCGATCGCGAGCCCGAGGTGTACGGCACGACGACGCTCGCGGAGCTCGTCGAGGACGCGCGCATCGAGGCGAAGGCCTACGGCCACGACGTCGAGCACGCACAGTCGAACCACGAGGGCGAGCTCATCGACGCGATCCACGGCGCGCGCGGCCGCTGCGCGGCGATCGTGTTCAACCCCGGCGCGTTCACGCACTACGCGTACGCGCTCGCCGACGCGCTCGCGGCATACGAGGGCGTCGTCGTCGAGCTGCACCTGTCGAACCCGCACGCACGCGAGCCCTGGAGGCACACGAGCGTGATCGCCCCCGTCGCCACCGGCACGATCGCCGGCTTCGGCGGCGCGGGCTACCGCCTCGCGATCCGCGCGGTCGCCGAGAAACTGGAGGAGACGTCGTGACGATGACGACTGGCCTCGCGCCGTTGCAGACCGCGGGCCGAATCGACCGCCTGCGCGAGCACTTCGGCGAGCTGGAGGTCGACGCGCTCCTCGTGACGCGCCTGCCCAACATCCGCTATCTCACGGGCTTCACCGGCTCGGCCGCGCTGTTGCTCGTGCTGCCGTCGGGCGCGACGTTCGTGACCGACGGTCGCTACGGCGAGCAGTCGCGCACGCAGCTCGCCGCCGCGGGCGTCGACGCGCAGGTCGAGGTCCGCATCACCGCGTCCGAGCAGCGCGCGGCGCTCGCCCACGCCGCGAATGGCGTCCGGCGCCTCGGGCTCGAGGACAACGGAGTCACGTGGGCGCAGCAGCGCGAGCTCGCCGCCGCGTTCGCGCCGATCGACCTCGTTCCCGCGGGTGCGGTCGTCGAAGAGCTGCGGCGGGTGAAGGACGACGGCGAGGTCGATCGCATCGCGGCCGCGTGCGCGATCGCCGACGACGCGTTCGTGTCGCTGCTGCCGCGCCTCGCAGACCGGCCGACCGAGCGCGAGTTCGCGCTCGCGCTCGAGTTCGCGATGCGCGAGCGCGGCGCGACGCACATGAGCTTCGATCCGATCATCGCCGCGGGACCCAACGGCGCGATGCCGCACTCGCGGCCGTCGGACCGTCCGATCGAACGCGGTGAGCTGGTCGTGTGCGACTTCGGTTGCATCGTCGACGGCTACTGCTCCGACATGACGCGCACCGTGAGCGTCGGCGATCCCGGTGCCGACGCCCGCCGGCTCTACGACCTCGTGCTCGCGAGCCAGCAGGCAGGGCGCGACGCGGTCGCGTCCGGCGTGGGTTGCGTCGACGTCGACCGGGTGTGTCGCGACGTGATCTCCGACGCCGGATACGGCGAGGCGTTCTCGCACGGCACCGGCCACGGCGTGGGCCTGGAGATCCACGAAGCACCGCGTGTGGCCGCATCGGCAGCTGGTACCTTGCTCGTCGGCGACGTCGTGACCGTCGAGCCCGGTGTGTACCTGCCGGGCGTGGGCGGCGTCCGCATCGAGGACACCGTCGTCGTCACCGCGACGGGCTCGCGGCCCCTGACGCACACCCCGAAGGATCTCGTCCTGTGAGCATCTCCACGAACGACCTGAAGACGGGCATGGCGCTGAACCTGCCGGAAGGCCTCGTGACCGTCGTCGACTTCCAGCACGTGAAGCCGGGCAAGGGCGGCGCGTTCGTGCGCACGAAGCTCAAGAACGTGCGCACCGGCGCGGTGATCGACCGCACCTACCGCGCCGACGAGAAGCTCGGCCTCGCGACCATCGACAAGCGCGACATGCAGTTCCTCTACCGAGAGGCGGAGGAGTACGTCTTCATGGACAACGAGACGTACGACCAGATGCACGTCACGCCGGTCACGCTCGGCGACGCGGTGAACTACCTGAAGGAAGGCGACAGCGTCGTCCTGCCGATGTACAACGGCGAGATCGTCGGCGTGGATCTGCCGGCGGCGGTGGTCCTCGAGGTGAGTGAGACGGAGCCCGGCATCCAGGGCGACCGCGTGTCGGGCGCGCGCAAGCCCGCGACGCTCGAGACGGGCCTCGTCGTGCAGGTGCCACTCTTCGTCGAGACCGGCGAGAAGATCAAGGTCGACACCCGCACGGGTGACTATCTCGCCCGCGCCTGAGCGCACTGTGCCGACGCGACGCGAAGCGAGGGAGCGGGCGCTCGGCCTGGTGTACGAGGCCGAGATGCGCGGCATCGACGTGGGCGCCGTCATCGGCGAACAGCTCGTGTTGCCGGACGACTACGCGTGCTACCTCGTCGAAGGCGTTGCCGAGCACGGCGACGAGATCGACGCGTTGCTGCGCAAGTACTCCGAGCACTGGGCGCTCGAGCGCATGCCCGTCGTCGACCGCACGTTGCTGCGGCTGTCGACGTTCGAGCTCGGCTGGGTCCGCGAAGTGCCGGCCGCCGCGGTGATCGCGGAGGCGGTCGAGCTCGCCAAGCAGTACTCGACGCGCGACTCGGGACGGTTCGTGAACGGCTTGCTCGGACGGATTGCCGAGCAGCTGCGCGGCGTGTGACCACCTGATGGTGCGCGCGACGACGATTCCGCAACGCGTCGACGAGCCGATCATCGAGGAAGTCGTCGTTCCCGATGTGCCGTGGATCGCGCTCGTGTGGAACGACCCGGTGAATCTGATGTCGTACGTCGTGTACGTGTTCCAGAAGCTGTTCGGCTATTCGCGCGAGAAGGCGACGCGGCTCATGCTCCAGGTGCACCAGGAGGGCAAGGCGGTCGTGTCGAGCGGGACGCGCGAGAAGATCGAAGCCGACGTCGCGCGCCTCCACGGCCACGGTCTCTGGGCGACGATGCAGAAGGATTCGTAGGGCGGCGTGGCCCGCTACCACTGGGTGCACCGCGACCGCGGTGGGCGGATCGTCGTGCGGCTCGAGCCGATCGAGGCCGAGACGCTGGTCGCGATCGCGGCCGATCTCCGCACGGTGCTCGAAGAGGGGAACGCGGACGACCCGGTCGCGCAGCGCCTCTTCCCGCGGGCCTACCTCGATCCCACCGAGGAAACCGCCGAGACGCAGTGGGAGGCGCTCGTCCACCCGGACCTGCTGCGGTCGCGCCTCGACGCGCTCGCCGCGCTCACGGACTCGTTGCGGTCGGCCGAGCCGAATCGCAAGGGGCTGCTCGAGATCGAGCTCGACGAGGAGCGCCAGGGCCAGTGGCTCGGTGTGCTGAACGACGCCCGGCTCGCGCTCGGGACCGCCCTCGACATCAAAGAGGAGACGGAGCTCGAGCACTACGACGCCGACGACCCCCAGCGCGGGCCGTTCCTGCTGTACCACGCGCTCACCGCGCTGCAAGGCGAGCTCATCGACGCGTTGCTTTCTTGAGTCGGGCTCGCAAGCGTCGCCCTCCTCGACGCCTCAGGCGCCGGTCGAGGCCGCGCCGCTCGCTCCGCTCGCGCGCTCAGGCGGGAACCGTTGCCCGCGATTCCGCCAAGCCTGTGGAACCGCGCCCCGCGCTGCTGCTCGGAGGCGGTCGAATGGCCCGTAGCATGGCGGCAGCCATGCAGACCTCACCGAGCAGCCCGGCCGAACGCGGGGACCCGGCGGCCGCCGGCGACTCGGGCGCGGCCGACGCCGCGGCGCTCGGCGGCGCGGTGGTGCCGGTCGGCCTGCACCCGGTCGCCAACGGCGAGGGCGCGCGCGCCGCGCTTCGCGTCGCGTCGGCCCTGTTCACGACGGTCTCGGCCGCGGTGCGCGGCAAAGACGAAGCGGTGCGCCTCGCGCTCGTCGCACTCCTGTCGGGCAGCCACCTCCTCGTCGAGGACGTGCCCGGCACCGGAAAGACGCTGCTCGGCAAGAGCCTCGCGGCCGCGATCGGCGGCAAGTTCGGCCGCGTGCAGTGCACACCCGACCTCTTGCCGTCCGATCTCACCGGGACGTCCGTGTACTCGCCGGCGACCGGCAACTGGGACTTCCGGTCGGGCCCGGTGTTCGCGAACGTCGTGCTCGTCGACGAGATCAACCGCGCGTCGCCGCGCACGCAGGCCGCGCTGCTCGAGCCGATGGAAGAGCGCCAGGTGACCGTCGACGGCGCGACCCACGCGCTGCCCGATCCCTGCTTCATGATCGCGACGCAGAACCCGCTCGGCACGACCGGCACGTTCCCGCTGCCCGAGAGCCAGCTCGACCGCTTCGGTGTCGTGCTCACGATGGGGTTGCCCGGTCGCGACGCCGAGCGCGAGATCCTCACCGGCGCGGGCGGCGCGAGCGTGCTGCCGTCGATCGACGCGGTCACGACGCCGATGGAGTTGCGCGTCGTGATCGCGGGCGTGCGCGAGCTCTACTGCGCGCCACCGGTGCTCGAGTACGTGCTCGACGCCGCGGCCGCGGTGCGCGCGCACCCCGACGTCGTGCTCGGCGCGTCGCCGCGCGCGACGCTCGCGATGTTCCACGCCGCACAGGCGCACGCGACGATCTGCCGCCGTCACTACGTCGTGCCCGACGACGTGCAGGCGGTGGCCCCCGCGGTGCTCGCGCACCGGCTCGTGTTCGGCGCCGGCGTCGACGTCGCCGCGGGTACCGCGACCGTGCGCGAAGTCCTCGACGCGTTGCCCGTTCCGCGTCCGTGAGTCCGGCGCCCGCGCCGACACCGACACCGACATCTCCGCGCGCGCCGCGCGTCGTCGAGGAGCGCCGGCCACCGGGCGAGATGACCGCCGCCGGGCTCGGGATGCTGCTGCTCGGCGTCTACTCGCTCGCGCAGGGTGCGCAGGGCGAGCACGACGGGCTGGTCGCGGTCGGTGCGTTCGCGTTCGCGGTCGTCATCGTCGGCATCGTGTGGCCGATCTTCGCGTTGCGGCGCGTCGACGTGTCGGTGACGGGCCCGCGCGACGCGACCGTCGGCGATCGCATCACGTTGCCGATCACCTTGGCGGGGCGCGTCTCCCGGCTCGAGGTGCGCCTGCTCGACCCGCCGGGGGAGTGGCGACGCACGGTCGCACCGGGTCGCGGCGAGCTCGTGCACATCGCCGCGCGCCGCGGTGTGTTCAGAGTCGTGCGCGTCGAGATACGCGGCGGTGGTCCGCTCGGCATCTTCCTGCGCCGGCGCACGCTCTGGTCGCGGCTGCCGGTGCCGGTCACCGTCGGCCCCCGTCCGCTGCCGATGCGCTACGAGCCGCAGGCGTTGCCGACCGGCTCCGCACTCTCGGTCGCGGCCGCGCCGGGCGCGCCGGGCGGCGACGCCGTGCGCGCGGTGCGGCCGTACGCGCCCGGTGACGCGGCGCGTCTCGTCCACTGGCCCACGAGCGCGCGCCTCGGCACGCTCGCGATCCGCGAGCTCGAGCCGCCCGCGATCATCGGCGTCGCGATCGTGGTCGATGGTCGCGGCACCGAGCTCGAACCCGAGATGGCCGCGAGCCGCGCCGCGGGTTTGGGCCGCGCCGCGCTCCGCGGCGGCGCGCACGTGCTGTTGCTGACCTGCGAGCAGGGCGGTCCGGTGGTCGCGCCGGTGACGAGCCCGCTCGAGCTCGGGCGCCGGCTCGCGCGCGTGGTGCCCGGCGAGCCGCCCGAGCCGCCGATCGGGTGGCCGGCCGTCCGGATCGACGGCCGATGAGCGGCCGGGTCGTGTCGCCGCGCTCCACGTGGGGCTGGGTCGCCGGCGCGTGCGCGGCGTCGCTCGGAACCGCGGGCGCGCTCGCGGCCAGCGGCACCGGGCACAACGCGTACGCGGGCGCGGCGCTCGGCATCGTCGCCGCGCTGCTCGCCGTCCTCGCGCTTCCTTCGTTGCCGACCCGCTCGACGGCCGCGGTGATCCTCGCGCTCGGCGGTGTCGTCGTCGTCCGTCACGTCCGTCGCCCCGGCGCCGGGCTGTTGCTCGTCGGCGTGTGGGCGTTTGCGACGCTCGTCGCGCTCGTGCTCATCGATCGCGCCGATCTCGACGACCGCCCGCGCCTCAGTGGCGGCTCGCCGGTCCCGATGCTCGGACGCGACGTGCTCGCCGCGACGTCGATCCTCGCGATCGTCGTGCTCATCGTCGGGGCGCTGCTCGCCCCCGCGCTCGGTCGCCGGCCTGCGCCGCGCATCGGCGGCGGCGACCTGCCCCGGTACGTGAGCAACGGCGACGGCGGCACCGTGCTCGAACCGAGTGGCTCGCTCGACACGACGCAACGACCGCACCTCGGCGACGACGTCGTGATGACCGTCACCGCGTCGCGGCCCGAGTTCTGGCGGGGCCAGACGTTCGACCACTGGAACGGCAGCGCGTGGACGCAGACCACCGCGGGTCTCGATCCCGGGCCGCTGCAGAGCTTCGGCAACGTCGCGACCGTCCTGCGTCCGGACGGCGTGCCGCCGACGACGAGTGGCCGCCTATTGTCGCAGACCTTCCACATCGAGGCCACGTACGACCGCGTGCTGTTCGCGGCCGCGGAGCCGGTGCAGGTCGAGGTGCCGCGCGTGCCGATCGAGCGCGCCGATCAGACGCTGTTCACGGCCGACCCGTTGGGCCAGGGCTCGAGCTACCGCGTCGTGAGCCGCGTGCCAGACGCGACCGCGGCGACGCTGCGCGCGTCGGACGCGCAATCCGTCCCGAGCTCGATCGCCGACCTCTACGCGCAGTCGCCGATCGCGACGCACCGCGTACGTCTCCTCGCGGAGCGGATCACGCGCGACGCGCCGACGACCTTCGACAAGGTGCGCGCGCTCGAGTCGTGGATGGGCGCGCATCTCCAGTACTCGCTGAACGCGCCGGTCGCGAAGCCGAACGTCGACGTCGTCGACGACTTCCTCTTCAAGGTGCGGAAGGGTTGGTGCGAGCAGATCTCGAGCAGCCTCGTCGTGATGCTGCGCGTGCTCGGCATCCCGGCGCGCGAGGCGACCGGGTTCGTGCCCGGCGAGGCGAGCCGCCTCACCAACGAGTGGGTCGTGCGCGCGAAGGACGCGCACGCGTGGGCCGAGGTCTACTTCCCGGGAGTCGGGTGGCAGGCCTTCGACCCGACGGCACACGTCGCGCTCGCCGGCGACGCGAAGGCGAGCGAGTCGCTCTGGGGTTGGATCGGTCACCACCTCGTCGACTTCGGGTTCCTCGTCCTCCTCGCCGGTCTCGTGCTCGGCGCGGTGGAGGCGCTGCGCCGGCTCGCCTCGACCGGGCGCGCGCGCCGCAACCGCTCGTGGGCCGCGCGCCTGCTCGAGCAGCTCGACCGGTTGGGTGCAGGCGCCGGTCGCGCCCGCCTCGGGAGTGAGACTGCGACCGCGTACGCGCGCGTCGTCGCGTATCTACTGCGCGACGCGACGGTCGCCGGTGTCGGCGCCGCGATCGACGCCGACGCGTATTCGCAGGCCGGCATCGGCGCCGCGGCGCGCGCGGAAGCGGAGTCGGCATTGGCCGGTGCGACCGCACGGGCCCGCCCGCAGAAGCGTCCGCACCTCCCGCGATCCGCGCCCCGGGCGGCAGGCGTGTAGTACCGTCGTCGCTACCGTCACCGGGATCCCGAGAGGTCCCTACGGAAGGAAACCATGGCGCGAGACGCGGCCCCGCAGGGGCTCAGGATCGAAGACGACGCGGCCCCGAGCGAGGGTCGCGTTCTTGCGTTCCGGGCCGGTGTGTTCGACGCCGAGGCGCTGCGGCGGGCGCTCACGCGCATCGCGCACGAGATCGTGGAGCGCAACCAGGGCGCGCGCGACGTCGTCCTCGTCGGCATGTGGACGCGCGGCGTGATGCTCGCCCGTCGCCTCGCGCAGGTGATCGAACGTCTCGAGGGCGTCGAGGTCCCCGTCGGGACGCTGGACCCGTCGTTCTTCCGGGACGACATCGGCCTGCGCGCGGTGCAGCCGCTCGGTCCGACCGAGGTGCCCGACGTGCGGGGCAAGGTCGTCGTGCTCGTCGACGACGTCCTCTATACGGGCCGCACCGTCCGCGCCGCGCTCGACGCGCTCATCGACCTCGGCCGGCCCGGGAGCATCCAGCTCGCGGTCCTCGTCGACCGGGGCCACCGCGAGCTGCCGATCCGCGCCGACTTCGTCGGCAAGAACCTGCCGACCAAGTCGCTCGAGGACGTTCGGGTCGCGCTCGAGGAGATCGACGGCGGCGCCGACGCGGTCGAGATCTGGGGTCCGACGGACGACGGAGGAGGGGCGGCGTGAAGCACCTGCTGGCAGTCGACGACCTCGGGGGCCGTGCCGGGATCGAGGAGGTCCTCGATCTCTCGGAGTCGTTCCTCGAAGTGACGCAGCGCGAGATCCCGAAGGTGCCCGCGCTGCGCGGCAAGACCGTCGTCACGCTCTTCTACGAGGACTCGACGCGCACCCGCATCTCGTTCGAGACCGCGGCGCGCCGGCTCTCGGCCGACACGATGAACTTCAGCGTGTCGACGTCGTCGGTGCGTAAAGGCGAGAGCCTGCTCGACACCGTGCACACGATCGAGTCGATGGGGGTCGACGCGATCGTCGTGCGCCACGGCAGCGCGGGCGCGCCGCAGTGCCTCGCGCGGTCGGTCGACGCGTCGGTCATCAACGCGGGCGACGGTCGCCATGAGCACCCGACCCAGGCGCTGCTCGACGCGTTCACGTTGCGTCGCCATCGCGGTCCGTCGCTCGACGGGTGCCGGGTCGCGATCGTCGGCGACATCCGCGACTCGCGGGTCGCGCGGTCGGGGGCGCGCGTGTGGGCGGAGCTCGGCTGTGAGGTCACGCTCGTCGGGCCCCCGACCCTGTTGCCCGAGTCGCTCGCGGGTTGGCCGGCGGTCGCGACGAGCGATCTCGACTCGGTGCTCGAGCAGACCGACGTCGTCTATCTCCTGCGCATCCAGCACGAGCGGCTCGTCGCGGGTGCGTGCCCGTCGACGCGCGAGTACCGCAGCCGCTGGGGCCTCACCGACGCGCGCGCGGCGCGCCTCAAGCCCGACACGCTCGTGATGCACCCGGGCCCGATGAACCGCGGCGTCGAGATCGCCGACGAGGTTGCGGACTCGGCGCGCTCGCTCGTCACCGAGCAGGTCGCCAACGGAGTGGCAGTCCGCATGGCCGTGCTCTATTCCATCCTCGGCTCGGGAGGCCCTGTTGTCTGAGTTTCCGGGTCGGGCTCGCAAGCTCGCCCTCCTCGACGCCTCAGCTACCGAGTCGGGCGGCCCGCTCTGCGACCCGCCCGTTCTGGCGGGACCGAGCGGTGCTTGTGGTCGGGCTCGCAAGCTCGCCCTCCTCGACGCCTCAGCTACCGACCGAGGCCGCGCCGCTCGCTTCGCATGCGCGCTCTTGCGGGAGCGATCGTGAGCGCGGTGATCATCCGCGGCGGGCGGGTGATCGACGAGCGCGGCGAGCGCGCGGCCGACGTGCTCGTGCGCGACGGCATGATCGCCGAGGTCGGCCCGAAGCTCGATGCGCCCGCCGGCGCGACCATGCTCGACGCCGACGGCGCGGTCGTCGCGCCCGGCCTCGTCGACATCCAGGTGCACTTCCGTGAACCCGGCCGCGAGGACAGCGAGACGGTCGACACCGGCGCGCGCGGTGCTGCGCTCGGCGGGTTCACCGCGGTCGTCTGCATGCCGAACACGAACCCGCCGCTCGACGACGCCGCGGTCGTCCAGGCCGTGCTCGAGCGCGGTCGGCTCGCGCCGTGCGACGTGCACGTCGCGGGCTGCATCACGCGCGGCCGTCAAGGCAAGGAGCTTGCGCCGCTCGGCGAGATGCACGACCTCGGCGTGCGCGTGTTCACCGACGACGGCGACTGTGTCGCGGACGCGGCGGTCATGCGGCGGGCGCTGGAGTACAGCACCGCGCTGCCCGGCGCGGTGATCGCGCAACACGCCGAAGATCCCGCGCTCGTTGCCGGCGGCCACATGCACGAGGGGGAGTGGTCGAGCCGGCTCGGCATCCCCGGTCGTCCGGCGGAGGCCGAGATCACCATCGTGGCCCGCGACCTCGTGCTCGCCGAGCGCGCCGGCGCGCGATACCACGTGCTGCACATGTCGACCGCGGGCGCAGCCGCGCTCGTGCGCGACGCCAAGGCGCGCGGTGTGCGCGTCACCGCCGAGGTGTCGCCGCAGCACCTCACCCTCACCGACGCGGCGTGCGCGGGGTTCGACCCGGTCTTCAAGATGAACCCGCCGCTGCGCGCGCAATCCGACGTCGACGCGCTCACCGCCGCAGTGGTCGACGGCACGATCGACGCGATCGCGACCGACCACGCGCCGCACGCGCCGGAGACGAAGGCGGTGCCGTTCGAAGAGGCGCCGCCCGGGATGCTCGGCACGGAGACCGCGCTCGCGGTCGCGATCACACAACTGGTCGAGACCGGCAAGCTGCCGCTCGCGTCGGTGCTCGCGCTGTTGTCGTGGCAGCCCGCGCGCGTCGCGGGCCTCGCCGAGCACGGCGGCCCGATCGTCGCCGGGCGCCCCGCGCACCTCTGCGTGATCGATCCGTCGGCGACCTGGATCGTCGACGCGCAGAGCCTCGCGAGCCGCTCGCGGAACTCGCCGTTCGACGGCTGGAAGCTCACCGGCCGGGTACGCCACACGATCTGCCGTGGCGAACCGGTCGTCATCGACGGAACGATGGAGAGGTAGACCCGAGAGATGGCTCGAGAAGCGGCGCAGCTGGTGCTGGCCGACGGCGAGGTGTTCGAAGGTTGGGCCGTGGGCGCGCGCCCGCCGGACGGTGTCGTCGCGGGCGAGGTCGTGTTCAACACCGCGATGGCCGGCTACCAGGAGATCATCACCGACCCGTCGTACGCGGGCCAGATCGTCACGTTCACGTATCCGCACATCGGCAACTACGGCGTGAACGCCGACGACGACGAGCACGACGCGCCCTTCCTGCGCGGGATCATCGTGCGCGACCTCGCGCGCCGGCCGTCGAATTGGCGCGCGACCGATTCGCTCGACGCGTACCTCGCGCGCCACGGTGTCAGCGCGATCGCGGGCATCGACACTCGCCGGCTCACACGTCACATCCGCGATGCCGGTGCGATCCCGGGCGCGTTCGGCACCGCCGACGAAGAGGCGTTGCTCAGCGCCGCACGCGCCGACGGTGGCACCGACGGCCGCGACCTCGCGAACGAGGTGACGACGCGCCAGCCGTACGTGGTCGGTCCGACCGACGCGCGGTTCTCCGTCGTCGCGTACGACTTCGGGATCAAGGCGTCGATCCTGCGCCGGCTCGTGCTCACCGGGTGCCAGGTCGAGGTCGTCCCCGCGTCCACGACCGCGGAAGCGGTTCTCGGGCGCGAGCCCGACGGCGTGTTCCTCTCGAACGGTCCCGGCGATCCCGCGGCCGTGAAGGGCGCGATCGATCAGGTCGGAGCACTGCTCGGCGAGGTGCCGGTGTTCGGCATCTGCCTCGGACACCAGATCATGTCGCTCGCGCTCGGCGCGCGGACGTTCAAGCTGCCGTTCGGGCATCACGGCGCGAACCATCCGGTGCGACGCGTCGCCGACGACCAGGTCGAGATCACGAGCCAGAACCACAACTACGCGGTCGACGGCGCGTCGCTCCCGGAAGGCACGGTCGTCACGCACCTCAATCTCAACGACGGCGACATCGAAGGCGTCGCCACGCCCGACCGGCGCTGCTTCTCCGTGCAGTACCACCCCGAAGCCGGACCCGGTCCGCACGACGCGCGCTACCTCTTCGGCGAGTTCCTCGACCTCATGGAGCGGGCCGGCTGATGCCCCGTCGCGACGACCTGCACACGATCCTGCTCATCGGCAGCGGCCCGATCGTCATCGGCCAGGCCTGCGAGTTCGACTACTCCGGCACCCAGGCCTGCCGCGTGCTGCGCGACGAAGGCTTCCGCGTCGTGCTCGTGAACTCGAACCCCGCGACGATCATGACCGACCCCGAGTTCGCCGATGCGACGTACGTCGAGCCGCTCGACGTCGAGACCTTGCGCCGGATCATCGAGATCGAACGGCCCGACGCGCTGCTCCCGACGCTCGGCGGTCAGACCGCGCTGAACCTCACGGTCGCGCTGCACGACGCGGGTGTGCTCGAGGAGTTCGGTGTCGAGCTCATCGGCGCGCGCATCGACGCGATCGAGACCGCCGAGGACCGCAGCCAGTTCAAGACCGCGATGATCGAGATCGGGCTGTCGGTGCCCGAGTCGGGGATCGCGTACACGCTCGACGAAGCGCTCGAGGTCGCCGAGCGCGTCGGCTTCCCGCTCATCGTGCGCCCGTCGTTCATCCTCGGCGGGGGCGGCACCGGCATCGCGCACGACGCCGAGGAGTTCGAGGCGATCGCGAAGCACGGCCTCGCCACGAGCCCGGTGTCCGAGATCCTCATCGAGCAGTCGGTGGAGGGTTGGAAGGAGTACGAGCTCGAGGTCATGCGCGACCACGCCGACAACGTGGTCGTCGTCTGCTCGATCGAGAACGTCGATGCAATGGGCGTGCACACCGGTGACTCGATCACGGTCGCGCCCGCGCAGACGCTCACCGACGTCGAGTACCAGACGATGCGTGACGCCGCGTTCGCGTGCATCCGCCGCATCGGCGTCGACACCGGCGGCTCCAACATCCAGTTCGCGGTGAATCCGGCGAACGGCGACATGATCGTCATCGAGATGAACCCGCGTGTCTCGCGCAGCTCCGCGCTCGCGAGCAAGGCGACCGGGTTCCCGATCGC
Source organism: Acidimicrobiia bacterium (assembly GCA_036271555.1). NCBI lineage: Bacteria > Bacillati > Actinomycetota > Acidimicrobiia > Acidimicrobiia bacterium. Next base: position 42,610 of record DATBAK010000015.1, on the reverse strand, counting down.
GAAGATCGCGGCGAAGCTCGCCGTCGGGTACACGCTCGACGAGGTCCGCAACGACATCACGCGCGAGACGCCCGCGAGCTTCGAGCCCGCGATCGACTACGTGGTCACGAAGGTGCCGCGCTGGGCGTTCGAGAAGCTGCCGGGCGCGTCGCCGGTGCTCGGCACGATGATGCAGTCGGTCGGCGAGGTGATGGCGATCGGCCGCACGTTTCCCGAGTCGCTGCAGAAGGCGCTGCGCTCGCTCGAGACCGGTCGGTTCGGGCTCAACTGCGATCCCGCGGAGGTCGCGCTCGAGTCGATGGAGCTCGAGGAGCTCGTGCGCGCCGCGGCCGCGCCGACACCGGAGCGGCTGTTCCAGGTCGGCACCGCGCTCCGCCGCGGCACGACGATCGAGCGGCTGCACGAGGTCACCGGCATCGACCCGTGGTTTCTCGAGCAGATGCTGCAGCTCATCGAGGCGCGCGCGTCGTTCGCGCGCATCGGTCTCGACGGCATGACCCCGCGCGCGTGGCGCGAGGCGAAGCAGCTCGGCTTCTCCGACGGTCAGCTCGCGTACATGTGGGGGGTCGACGAGAGCGCCGTGCGCGACGCGCGCCGGGAGGCCGGCGTGCGGGTCACGTACAAGACGGTCGACACCTGCGCGGCCGAGTTCGCGGCGCGCACGCCGTACCACTACGGCACCTACGAGGACGAGGACGAGGTCGCGCCGCTCGACCGGCCCGCGGTCGTGATCCTCGGGAGCGGTCCGAACCGCATCGGTCAAGGCGTCGAGTTCGACTACTGCTGCGTGCACGCGGCGTTCGCGCTGTCCGATGCCGGCTACGAGACCGTGATGTTGAACTGCAACCCCGAGACCGTGTCGACCGACTACGACACGAGCGACCGGCTCTTCTTCGAGCCCCTCACCGCCGAGGACGTGATCGCGGTGTGCGACTCGCTCACGACCGCGGCGACGGCGAACGGCCGCGTGGAGGGCGTGATCGTGAGCCTCGGCGGCCAGACCCCGCTGAAGCTCTCGGGTCTGCTCGAAGCCGCAGGTCATCGCGTGCTCGGCACCAGCCCCGCGTCGATCGACCTCGCCGAGGACCGCGACCGCTTCAACAAGCTCTGCGAGCGGCTCGATATCCCGCAGCCGCCCGGCGGCGTCGCGTTCACGCCCGACGAGGCGGTCGCGATCGCCGACGGCATCGGCTACCCGGTGCTGGTGCGGCCGTCGTACGTGCTCGGTGGCCGCGCGATGGAGATCGTCTACGACGACACGGAGCTCCGGCGCGCGATGGGCGCGCTCGCGGCGACGGGCAGTCTCGGTCGCGAGGGCGGGCTGTCGGCGGAACGCCCCGCGCTCGTGGACCGCTTCCTCGAAGACGCGATCGAGGTCGACGTCGACGCGCTGCGCGACCGCGCCGGCGCCGTGCTCATCGGCGGGATCATGGAGCACATCGAGGAAGCGGGTGTGCACTCGGGCGACTCCGCGTGCGCGATCCCGCCGCCGACGCTCGCCGCCGACGTGCTCGCGACGATCGAGGCGCACACGCGCGCGCTCGCCGACGCGCTCGACGTGGTCGGCCTGCTCAACGTGCAGTACGCGGTGCGCGACGGGCACGTGTGGATCATCGAGGCGAACCCGCGCGCGAGCCGTACCGTGCCGTTCGTCAGCAAGGCCACCGGCGTGCCGCTCGCGAAGATCGCGGCGCGGGTCATGGTCGGCGCGTCGCTCGCGGAGCTGCGGGAATCGGGCGCGCTGCCCGAGCCCGCGGCGGGTGGGCACGTCGCGGTGAAGGAAGCGGTGCTGCCCTTCGGACGCTTCCCGCAGGTCGACGCGGTGCTCGGTCCGGAGATGCGCTCGACCGGCGAGGTGATGGGCATCGACCGCTCGTTCGGGCTCGCGTTCGCGAAGAGTCAGGCCGCGGCGGGCAACCGGCTGCCCGAGGGCGGCACGCTGTTCCTGTCGGTCGCCGATCGCGACAAACGGCAGGGACTGCTCGCGGCGCGCCGCTTCGCGGAGCTCGGTTTCTCGATCGCCGCGACCGCCGGCACCGCGGAGATGCTCGAGCAGAACGGCGTGCCCGTGTCGACGGTCGTCGCGAAGGTGGGGGAGGCGGTGGGTGTCGACGCGGTCGATCTCATCGCGTCGGGCAAGGTCGATCTCGTGATCAACACGCCGCGCGGCCGGGGTCCCCGCGCCGATGGCGCGCACATCCGCCGCGCGTCGCTCGAGCACGGGGTCGCGTGTGTGACGACGGTCGCCGCCGGGCTCGCGGCCGCGCAGGGGATCGCGGCGGGCGTCGCGCGCCGGCCCGAGGCGCGCTCGTTGCAGGAGTACCACCGCGACGGGCAACTCGGCCTCGGTCTATGAGGTCGGGCTCGCAAGCTTCGCCGTCCTCGACGCCTCAGCCTCCCGGTCGGACGGGTCGCGAAGCGACCCGTCCGTTCTGGCGGGATCGAGGTGTGAGCACGTGAGGGTCCGCGTCACCCCCGATCTCTCGACCAAGGTCGGGCCGCTCGCGTTGGCGAACCCGATCGTCGCGGCCTCGGGCACGTTCGGCCACGGTGCCGAGCTCGCGGCGCTGTGCGATCCGAGTGAGCTCGGCGCGGTGACGGTGAAGTCGATCGCCGCCTTCCCCTGGCCCGGGAACAACGGCCTGCGTGTCACCGAGGCGCCCGGCGGCGGCATGCTGAACTCCGTCGGCCTCGCCGGGCCCGGCATCGACGCGTGGCTCGCGCAGGATCTGCCGCCGCTGCTCGCGCGGGGTGCCCGTGTGATCGTGTCGATCTGGGGCCGCACGGTCGAGGAGTACGCCGCGGCCGCGGCCCCGTTGCGCGCGCTCGCCGGCGACGCACGCGTCCAAGCGGTCGAGGTGAACCTGAGCTGTCCGAACCTCGAGGACCGGCGCCGCATCTTCGCCCACGCGCCCGAGACGACGACCGCCGCGCTCACCGCGGTGCGGGAGGCGCTCGCGGGTGCGTTCCCGATCTTCGCGAAGCTCTCGCCGAACGTCACCGACGTGCGCGAGATCGCGGGTGCCGCGCTCGACGCGGGTGCCGACGGCCTGACGCTCGTGAACACGGTTCTCGGCCTCGTCGTCGACGCCGACACGCGGCGGGCGCGCCTCGGCGCCGGTGGTGGGGGGCTGTCGGGTCCGCCGATCCACCCGATCGCGCTGCGCGCGGTTCACGACGTCAGCCGCGCGTACCCCGGCGTCGCGATCATCGGCACCGGCGGTGTGACGCGCGGGGTCGAGGCGGTCGAGATGCTGCTCGCGGGGGCGAGCGCGGTCGGTGTGGGCACCGCGACCTTCGCCGACCCGCGCGCGCCGCGCCGCATCGTCGAGGAGCTGACGCGCTGGTGCGCGAAGCGCGGCGTCGAGCGGGTCACGGATCTGATCGGCAAGCTGGAGGAGTGATCGCAACCGAGCGGACGAGTGCGCGGCGCAACGGCGAAGCGCATGCGAGCACGACCAAGATGGAAGCGGAGTGATCGCAACCGGCCGGACGAGTGCGCGGCGCAACGGCGAAGCGCATGCGAGCACGACCAAGATGGAGGATGTGTGATGGCAGACGAGGTACGCCGACGGTTGGCGCTCGCGCTCGACGTCGATGATCTCGACCACGCCCGCCGGGTCGCGGGCGAGCTCGCGCCGTGGATCGGCGTCGCCAAGATCGGGCTCGAGCTGTACGGCGCCGCGGGTCCCGACGCGGTGCGCGCGCTGCGCGCCGACGGCTTCGAGGTGTTCCTCGACGCGAAGCTGCACGACATCCCGACGACGGTGGGTCGCGCCGCGCGCGTGCTCGGGCGGCTCGGGCTCGCGTACCTGAACCTGCACGCCGCCGGTGGTGTCGAGATGCTCAGCGCGGGCGTGCAGGGCATGGTCGAAGGCGCCGCGGAAGCGGGCGTCGAAGCACCGACGCCGATCGCGGTCACGGTGTTGACGAGTGATCCGGACGTGTCGGCGTTCGACGCGCGTCTGGAGGCCGCGCTCGACGCGCAGTGTCGCGGTGTCGTGTGCTCGGTGCAGGAGCTCGCGCGTGTGCGCGCGAGCGCGCCTCAGCTCGTCACGATCGTCCCCGGCGTGCGCATGGCCGGCTCCGACGTCGACGACCAGGCGCGCGTCGGCACGCCCGGCGCGGTCGCGGCCGCGGGCGCCGACGTGCTCGTCGTCGGCCGGACCGTCACCGCGGCCACCGACCCGCGCGCCGCCGCACAACGGCTGCACGACGAGGTCGCGGCCGCGCTCGCGTCGTCCGGAAGCTGAGAAACGTTGAGGAATCGCGTGTAGCGCAAACGCCCGTCCTCTGCAAGGGGCGCTCTCGTTGTGGCGTCGAGCGAGGCTTGTATGCTCAGCCGATCGTGGCCCGGAGACCGCGAAACCGGGTGCCACAAACGACTTCCCTGCCCGCAACACGAAGGACGCCGCCGATGCCGAACCCGCCCACGCTCACACCGGAGCAACGTCAGCAGGCGCTCGAGAAGGCGGCCATCGCGCGGCGCCAGCGCGCGGAGGTGAAGGAGAAGCTCAAGATGGGCGGCCTGAACCTCACGGAGCTCTTCGAGCAACTCGACAAGCCCGATCCGGAGAGCGAGATGCTCGCCAAGCTCAAGGTCGTGAGTGTGCTGGAGTCGTTGCCGGGTGTCGGCAAGGTGCGCGCGCGCAAGCTGATGGAAGAGCTCGAGATCTCCGAGAGTCGTCGCCTGCGCGGGCTCGGTGCGAACCAGCGACGCGCGTTGCTCGAGAAGTTCGGTCAGGTCTAGCGACGCGTCGGCGCGCGCCGCACGCGTATGCGTATGCGACGCGGAACATTGCTGGTGCTCGCCGGACCGTCCGGCGTCGGCAAGGGCAGCATCGTTGCGCGACTCAAGGCGACGGTGCCGTCGTTGCGATGGTCGGTGTCGTGGACGACGCGCGCGGCGCGGCCCGGTGAGGTCGACGGCGTCGACTACCACTTCACGACGCGCGACGCGTTCGAGAAGCTGCGCGACGACGGCGGCTTCCTCGAATGGTTCGACGTGTACGGAGATCTGAAGGGGACACCCGACGGACCGGTGCGCGACCACCTCGCCAACGGCGAGGACGTGCTGCTCGAGATCGACGTGCAGGGCGCGCTCGCGGTGCGGGAGCGCTATCCCGACGCGCTGCTCGTGTTCGTGCGGCCGCCGTCTCGGGAGGTCCAGCGGGAGCGGCTGCTGAAACGGGGCCAGGACACCCCCGAGCAGATCGAGCGCCGGCTGGCGGCCGCCGCGGCCGAGGAGCAGCAGGCCGGGCGGTTCGACGCCGTCGTCGTCAACGACGACGTGGGTCGGGCTGCGGCGGAGGTCACTGCTATCCTCGACGGGCGCCGAGCGGCCGCCGCGGACACCTGATCCGCAGGTCAGCGGCTCTTTCTGCGTCCGGGTCCGTCCCGGAAGCCCCTGCGAACCCGGAGACCCACATGGCCGAGCGCCGAGCGTCACTGATGCAACCCCGAGTCGAGGACCTCATGGACCAGGTCGACTCGAAGTTCACCCTCGTGACGCTGTCGGCAATGCGGGCCCGGGAGATCAACGACTACTACAACCAGCTCGGTGAGGGTCTCGGCCGCATCGTCCCGCCCCAGGTGACGTCGGTGTCGCGCAAGCCGCTGTCGATCGCGCTCGAGGAGATCGACGCCCACAAGATCCGCTACGAGCGGATCGAGTCCGAGGAAGACGCCGCCGCCGCCGCCGAGGGCGAGGCCGCCGAGGCGAGTGACGAGCCCGCCGACGGCGGGTCCGACGCCACGGCCTGACGTTCACGTCCGGGCCGGAGCCGTCGCGAGGAAGCTCGCCGTGACCGCGCCAGACGGTGGCGCGCCGCGTGTCGTGCTCGGCGTGTGCGGTGGCATCGCCGCGTACAAGGCCGTCGAGGTCTGCCGGCGGCTCGTCGACGCGGGTGTGTTCGTCAGCCCGGTGATGACGCAGTCCGCGACGCGCTTCGTCGGGCCGCTCACGTTCTCCGCGCTCGCGTCGGAACCCGTGCGCACGGAGCTGCTCGAGGGTCCCGATCCGATCCCGCACACGCGGCTCGGTCAGCACGCCGACCTCGTGCTCGTCGCGCCCGCGACCGCGCGACTGATCGCCGCGTACGCGATGGGACTCTCGAACGACCTGCTCACCGCAACACTGCTCGCGACGCGCGCGCCGGTGGTGATCGCGCCGGCGATGCACACCGAGATGTGGGAGCACCCTGCGGTGCAGGAGAACCTCGCGACATTGCGCCGACGCGGCGTGCACGTCGTGGCGCCCGAAGCCGGGCGGCTCGCGGGTGGCGACGTCGGCGCGGGACGGCTCGCCGACCCCGACGTCATCGTCGCGGCCGCGCTCGATCTGCTCGGGCGTGCGCGCGACCTCGAGGGCCGGCGAGTGGTCGTGACCGCGGGCGGCACGCGCGAGCCGATCGATCCGGTGCGTTTCGTCGGCAACCGCTCGTCGGGGAAGATGGGTCACGCGATCGCGGGCGCCGCGGCCGCGCGCGGTGCCGCGGTGATGCTCGTCACCACCGCGAGCGTCGGAATCCCGAGCGGCGTCGACGTCGTGCGCGTCGAGACCGCACAGCAGATGGCCGACGCGATCGAGGCCGTCGCCGGGCGCGCCGACGCGATCGTGATGGCCGCGGCGGTCGCCGACTTCCGGCCCCGCGCGGTCGCGCCGTCCAAGCTCAAGAAGGCCGACGGCGTGCCCGAGATCGAGCTCGAGCGCACCCCCGACATCCTCGCGGCGCTCGGCGCCGCCAAGCCCGCCGGCCAGGTGCTCGTCGGCTTCGCTGCGGAGACCGACGACGTCTGCGCCAACGCCGCCGCGAAGCTCGGCGCCAAGCGGGTCGACCTCATCGTCGCCAACGACGTCACCCAGCCCGACGCCGGCTTCGAGGTCGACACGAACCGTGCGGTCCTGCTTGACTCCGCGGGCCGGATCGACGAGCTGCCGCTCATGAGCAAGTCCGCGCTGGCCGGCGTCATCCTCGATCGCATCGTCTCCGCGCTCGTTCCGCTCGACTCGCTCGACTCCCAGGACGCGGCGCCGCGCGCCAACGGTTCGGTAACACCCAAGGAGCATTCGTGAGCAACCGTCACACCTTCACCTCGGAGTCGGTCACCGAGGGTCACCCGGACAAGATGGCCGACCAGATCAGTGACTCGGTGCTCGACGCCGTGCTCGCCGACGACCCGTACGGGCGCGTCGCCTGCGAGACGATGGTCACGACCGGCCTCTGCGTGGTCGCGGGGGAGATCAGCACGAAGGCGTACGTCGACATCGCGCGTCTCGCCCGCGAGACGATCAGCGGCATCGGCTACACGGACGCCGACTACGGCATCGACGGCAAGACCTGCGGCGTGATCGTGTCGCTCGACGAGCAGTCGCCCGACATCGCGCAGGGTGTCGACAAGGCGATCGAGCAGCGCGCCGGCAACACCGACTACTACGACGAGGTCGGCGCCGGCGACCAGGGAATGATGTTCGGGTACGCGTGTGACGACACGCCCGACCTCATGCCGATGCCGATCTGGCTCGCGCACCGGCTCGCCGAGCGCCTCGCGCAGGCGCGCCGCGAGCGCATCGTCGACTTCCTGCGCCCCGACGGCAAGACCCAGGTGAGCATCGAGTACGAGGACGGCGTGCCCCGCAAGCTCATCAACGTCGTCATCTCCACGCAGCACGATCCCGGCGTCAGCATCGAGGGCGACATCCGCCCCGCGCTCATCGAGCACGTGATCAAGCCGGCGCTGCCCGAGCAGTTCGCGGGCGACGACTTCGAGATCTTCGTGAACCCGACCGGCGCGTTCGAGCTCGGCGGTCCGCACGCCGACTGCGGTCTCACGGGTCGCAAGATCATCGTCGACACCTACGGTGGAATGGCTCGCCACGGCGGCGGCGCGTTCTCGGGCAAGGACCCGACAAAGGTCGACCGTTCCGCCGCGTACGCGGTGCGGCAGCTCGCGAAGGCGGTCGTGAGCGCGGGCATCGCGAAGCGTTGCGAGGCGCAGGTCGCGTACGCGATCGGTGTCGCGCACCCGATGTCGGTCATGGTCGACACGTTCGGCACGAGCGAGATCGCGCCCGAGAAGCTCGAGACGATCGTGCGCGACGTGTTCGACATGCGGCCCGCGGCGATCATCGAGCGCCTCGACCTGCGCCGCCCGATCTTCAAGCGGACCGCGGCGTACGGTCACTTCGGCCGGACCGACGGCGGTGACGGGTTCACGTGGGAGAACACCGAGCCCTACGCCGGCCAGCTGAAGGCCGCCGCGGAGAGCGTCGCGTAGTCCCGCTCACGAAGTCAGTGTGCGTTCCCGCCTGAGCGCGTGAGCGGAGCGAGCAGCGCGGCCTCGGCCGGCGGCCGAGGCGTCGAGGAGGGCGAAGCTTGCGAGCCCGACCATGAATACGTGTCGCGTCGTTCCGGATGTCGTCGCGGTGACGCGCGCGTTCGACTACTCGGTGCCGGAAGCGATGGTCGGCGCCGTACGCGTCGGCACGATCGTGCGCGTCGGCCTGCACGGCCGGCGCGTGCGCGGCTGGGTGATCGACGACGACGTCGAGAGCGAGGTCGAACACGACGCGCTGCGGCCGCTCCTCGGGGTCGTGTCGGCCGGTCCACCAGAATCGGTCGTCGCGCTGAGCGAGTGGGCTGCGCACCGCTGGTGTGGCTCGCGGGTCGCGATGCTGCGGAGCGCGTCGCCACCGAACAACGTGCGCGCGGTCGACGGTGCGCGTCACGGACCGGTCGTGCCGGACGCGTGGCCCGAGGGCGAACGGGACGCGCTCGCGCTCGCTTCGGAGGTGCGCGATCTCGACCGTGCGGCGGTGCGCTGGCCGCCGTTGCTCGACCGGCGCACGCTCGTCGGCGCGCTCCTTGCGTCCGACGGCTCGAGCATCGTCGTGGTGGCGGACGCCGCGCGCGGCCACGGGTTGGTGCAGTGGCTGACGCGTGCCGGCGTGCGCGCGGTCCTCGCGCACTCGGATCTTCCCGCGGCCGAGCGGACGCGCGCGTGGGCCGCGGCCGCCGATGGACGGATCGTCGTCGTCGGTGGCCGGGTCGCCGCGCTCAGCCCGGTTCCCGATCTGCGGTGCGCGATCGTCGTCGACGACGCCGACGAGGCGCTGCAGGAGGAGCGTTCTCCGACCTGGCACGCGCGCGACCTGCTCGCAGAGCGCGCGGCGCGAGCCGGCGCGCGTTTCGCCGTCGTCTCGGCCGCGCCGACCGTCGAGGCCGAGGTGCTCGGGGGTGCGGTGCACGCGCCGGCGCGCACGGTCGAGGCGTCGGGGTGGCCGCGCGTCGACGTCGTCGACCGGCGCGAGGAACCGCCGGGCGCGGGCTTGTTGTCGGAGCGGCTGGCGGCCGGACTGCGCGAGACGCGCGCCGCGGGTGGCGCGGCGGTCTGTGTGCTGAACCGGCGGGGGCGAGTCCGCCTGCTTGCCTGCGACACGTGCCATCGGCTCGTGCGCTGGGATCGCGACGGCGCTCCGGTGTGGGACGACGAGATCGCAGCCCCGGCAGGCGCGACGCCGGCCCCGCGTCCCGACGTCTGCCCGCACTGCGGCGGGACGCGCCTGCGCGTGCTGCGCGCGGGAGTCACGCGTGTCGGTCAGGAGCTCGCGGCGCTGATTCCGGGTGCGCGCGTCGTCGAGATCGACGCGGCCACGGAGTTGTCGGACGACGACGCGGCGAGCGCCGACATCTTCATCGGGACCGAAGCCGTGCTGCATCGCGTCGAGGTGCGGCGCCGGCGACCGACGTTCGTCGCCTTCCTCGACTTCGATCAGGAGCTGCTCGCGACGCGTGCTCGCGCCGCTGAACAGGCGCTGTGGCTGATCGTGCGCGCGGCGCGGCTCGTCGCCGCGCACGACCGTTCGCGCACGAGGCTCTTGATCCAGACGCGCCTTCCGGAGCACGACGTCGTGCGCGCGGCAGGGGCCGGCGATCCCGCGAGCGTCGCCGACGCCGAACGTGCGCGCCGGCGGGCGCTGCGCTTCCCACCGTTCGGTGGGCTCGCCGAGCTGTCGGGTGCGACGGACGCGGTCGACGCGGTCGCCGACGCACTGCGCGCGAGTGCACCCGCGGTCGACGTCCTCGGCCCCGACCACCGCGCCGCAACCGCGCGGGCTCTGGTGCGCGCGTCCGATCCCGACACGCTCGCCGACGCGCTCGCCACCGCGGTCCCGGCCGGGCGCGCCGCCGGTCGGCTCCACGTCGAGGTCGACCCCACGCGGATCTGAGCCTGCGAAGCTCGCGCCGTGAGCGCGACGCCGAGCGGGTGGTACCCGGATCCTTGGAACGTCGCGCCGACGAGATGGTGGGACGGCGCGCAATGGACGGCGCACGTGTCGGCACCCGCGCCCGGGTGGCACCCCGACCCGTCGGGTACCGCGCCGCGTCGCTGGTGGGACGGGGCGCAGTGGACGCCCTACACGGACGCCGTGAAACCATCGGTTCCCGAGCTCGCGACCGAGCCGTATCCGACGCTGCCCTTCGCGGTCGCGTGGTGGACGATCGCCGGCATCCTCGTGAGCGTCGTCGGGTCGGAGCTCCTCTCGGAGTACCTCGTCGACCACGCGCATGTGTCCGCGGCGGTCGCCATCGCACTGTTCTACGTTCCGGCGTACGGCGGGATCTTCGCAACCTGCGTCGCGGTCAGCCGACGCTTCGGCACCGGCAGCCTCGTCGAGGACTTCGGGTGGAGGATGCGGCCGACCGACGTCTTTCGAGGGCTGCTCGTCGCGTTCTTCGCGCTGATCGCATCGGTGGTGGCGAACTCGCCATGGGCGAAGGACGACCGGATCACCCACACCGACCGCGCACTCCGGAACGCCTACGCGCACCTTCCCGTCGTCGCGCTCATCGAAGTCGGTGTCGCCCTTGCCGTGCTCGCGCCACTCATCGAGGAGCTCGCGTTCCGCGGCGCACTGCTCCGTTCGCTGAGCGCGCGGATGACGGTCGGGTGGGCCGTTGTCGTGCAGGCGGCGCTCTTCGGCATCTACCACTACACACCGGGACTCGGCCGGGCGAACGAGCCGGGTGTCGTCGTCCGTGCCGCGGCCGGGCTCGTGCTCGGCTTCGCCGCGTACCGCTGGCGACGCTTGGGTCCGGGGACCTGGGCGCACTGCGCCGTGAACACGCTGGTCGCCGTCCTGTTCATCGTGTCGCACTGATCGCGGACAACCATTTCGTGCGCTGACCTCGTCTGGGGAGGTGGAGGTCGCAGATGCGCGGGTCGCGGGATCGGGAGTTCGTCGAGTTCGTCGAGGTCAGCTCGCCGCGCCTGCTGCGGACGGGGGAGCTCTTGCTCGGTGACCGGCAGCAGGCCGAGGATCTCGTACAGACCGCGTTGCTGAAGCTCTACGCGGTGTGGGGTCGGGAGCGGCGTGCCGATCCGCTGGCCTACGTCCGCCGGATCATGCTGAACACGCGAACCGACTGGTGGCGCAAGCGCTCGACCCACGAGCACCCGGTCGCGGAGCCGCCCGATGTCGGCGTCGACGACCGCGTCGACGCGCTCACGCGCGCCGACGTCGTGGCGCGCGCGCTCGCAACGCTCACCGTTGTCGAGCGCGCGACGGTCGTGCTCCGCTACTACGACGACCTCACCGAGACGCAGACCGCGGTCGCGCTCGGGGTCGCAGTCGGGACCGTGAAGAGCAACTCCGCGCGGGCGCTGGCGAAGCTGCGGGTCGCGTGCGAGCGCGACGAACAGGAGTGCCGATGACCACGACGATCGAAGACGAGCTGCGCGAGCTGTTCGCGATGCCGTCGGATTACGTGCCGATCGACGCGCGGGGGCTCGTGGACCGCGGCCGGCGTGAGCGCGGCGCGCGCCGGCGGCACCGAGTCGCGGCGGCGGCGACGATCGCGCTTGCCGCCGCGGTCTTCGTCGTGCACCCGTGGTCCACTCCCGCCCGTGGCGACGCGCTGACCCTGGCCCCGGCGTCGTCGCCGGCCGTGATCGCGACCTCGCGCACGCGCGTGAGATTCTCCGACGGCCTGGAAGTGTGGCGGTCGGGTTCGGAGCTCTTCATCGGGCACCGCGATGTCGCTCGCGGCGGGTACGCGAGCCTCGACGTCCACCATGCGCACGGGGCCGGCGGCCGCGACGGCCTCGCGATCTTCGTCGACGACGGGATCGTGACGTCGATCGTCCACGCCGTGCCCCGCGCGGTCACCGTGACGCTGTCGGGCGACCGCCGCAACGCGGAGATCGCCTGTTTCGACCAGACGCCGGGTTGGTGCGTGTGGGCCGCGTCGTTCGGTCGTCCGCTCACGGGCGCCGAGACGCGCTCGCTCTCGTCCGATCCGCCCGCGCACATCGCCGTCACGGATTGAGGCGGAAATCGCCGGGCCGGGCGCAGGAAGGGGCCGGCCCGGCCGATACCATCCGAACGATGGCGACGTACCCGATCCGGCTGTTCGGCGACCCGGTGCTGAAGCGCCCCGCGGCCGACGTGGCCGAGTTCGACGGCGCGCTCGCCAAGCTCGTCGAGGCGATGTACGAGACGATGTACGCGGCGCCCGGCGTCGGGCTCGCGGCCCCGCAGGTGGGAGTGCAGCGGCGCTTCTTCGTGTACGACGTCGGCGAGGGCCCGCAGCTGATCGCCAACCCGCGGATCGCCGAGACCGAGGGCGAGTGGGAGTACGAAGAGGGGTGCCTGTCGCTTCCGGGCCTCGCGTTCGACATCGTGCGGCCGAAGGTCGTGACGATCACGGGCGTGGATCTCGCCGGCGACGAGGTCACGGTCGTCGGTGACGAGCTCCTCGGCCGCGTGTTCCAGCACGAGATCGACCATCTCGACGGCGTCCTCATGCTCGAGCGCCTCGACGCCGACAACCGCAAGCTCGCGTTGCGCACGCTGCGCGAGCAGGTGATGAACGGCGGTCCGGTCGGTCGTGACCGCCGCCACGCGCTGTGATCTCTGGTCGCGCCCGCTCCGCTCCCCGCTCCGTGACGCGGGATGGAAGTGAGCTCGGCCGCCCTGCTCGCTTGGCTCGCGGGCTGAGCCGGTCACGCGTCGCGCCTCGTTGAAGATCGTCTATCTCGGGAGTCCGGCCGACTCGGTGCCGCCGCTGCGCGCGCTGGTCGACGCGGGGCACGAAGTCGCGCTCGTCGTCACGCGCCCCGACGCGCGCCGGGGACGCGGCACTGCGGCGAGCGGTAGCCCGGTGAAGGTCGCGGCACTCGAGCTCGGGTTGCCGGTCGTCACGCCGGCGCGGTCGTCCGACGCGATCGCCGATCTCGAGGCGAGCGGCGCGACCCTCGGCGTCGTCGTTGCGTACGGCCAGATCCTGCGGCCCGCGTTCCTCGCCGCGCTGCCCGACGGGTTCGTGAACCTCCACTTCTCGTTGCTCCCGCGCTGGCGCGGCGCCGCACCGGTCGAGCGGGCGATCCTCGCGGGCGACGCCGAGACGGGCGTCTGTCTCATGGACGTCGAAGCAGGGCTCGACACCGGTGGTGTCTACGCGTCGGTGCGCGTGCCGATCGGCGACGACGAGACCGCCGGTGAGCTCCACGCGCGCCTCGTCGCTGCGGGCACGCAGCTGCTCGTCGACCACCTCGACTCGGTGCCGGGACGCGCGCCGGAACCGCAGGCCGGTGAGACGACCTACGCGGAGAAGCTCTCGGTCGACGAGTTCGCGCTCGATCCGGCGCGTCCGGCCGCCGAGCTCGCGCGCCTCGTGCGCGCGGGCAACCCGCGTCCGGGTGCGTGGTGCATGGTCGCAGGTCGGCGGCTGAAGGTGTGGCGCGCGCACTCGGCGAACGCGGGCGACCAAGCGGTCGGAACCCTCACGAAGTCGGGCGCGCTCGCAACCGCCGACGGCGTGCTCGTGCTCGACGACGTGCAGCCCGAGGGCAAGCGTGCGATGACCGGAGCCGCTTTCGTCGCCGGCGTCGCGCGCGACGCGCGCCGGCTCGACTCCCGATGACGGACGCGCGCTCGATCGCGCTGCACGCGCTCCAACGCGTCGAGCACGGCGCCTACGCCAACCTCGCGCTGCCCGAGTTGTTGCGCGACTCCGGCCTCGACGCGCGCGACCGCGCCTTCGCGACCGACCTCGTGTACGGCACCGTTCGCAAGCGGCGTGCGCTCGACCATCTGCTCGCGCCGCGCTCGTCGCAACCGTTGCTCAAGCTCGAGTCGCGCGTGCTCGCGGCGCTGCGGATCGGCGCGTACCAGCTCGTCGAAGGCGTGCCCGCGCACGCGGCGGTGAGCGAGACCGTCGCGGCCGTGCAGCCGCGCGCCCGCGGCTATGTGAACGGTGTGCTGCGCGCGGTCGCGCGCGCGGGGCCGCCGTGGCCGTGGCCCGCGGGCGACGGCGTCGAAGCGCTCGGTGTCCGCTATTCGCAGCCGGATTGGATCGTCGAGCTCCTGGTGTCCCAGTTCGGTTCCGAGACCGCCGTCGCCGTGTTGGAGACGTCCGACACCCCGCCGGCCGTGACCCTGCGGGTGAACCCGATGCGCGCGACGCCCGCCGACGTCGCGCGGCCGCTGCGCGACGCCGGTGCTCGCGTCGAGGCGGGACGCCTGCTGCCCGACGCGCTCGTCGTCACCGGCGTCGGCGATGTCGGCGCGCTCGACGCGGTTCGCAACGGTCGAGCCACACCGCAGGACGAGGCCAGTCAGGCCGTCGCGCAACTCGTCGCCCGTGAACTGCGCGACGGCGCGCGCGTGCTCGACGTCGCGGCCGCGCCGGGCGGCAAGTCGACTGCGATCGCGGAGTGGACGCGCGACCACGTGCTCGTCGTCGCCGCCGACCTGCACCGGGCGCGTGTCGGCAGGATCAAGGAGGCGGCGCAGCGCCTGCGGCTCGGTTCCGTCGCGCCGCTCGCAGCCGACGGTCGGGCGCTGCCGGTACCCGCCGAGGCGTTCGACGCGGTACTCGTCGATGCCCCCTGCAGCGGACTCGGCGCGCTGCGCCGGCGTCCCGACGCGCGCTGGCGCATCCAACCCGCCGACGTCGAGACGCTCGCGGCGATCCAGCGCGATCTCCTCGCGTCCGCGATCGCGGCCGTCGCGCCCGGCGGTCGGCTCGTGTACGCGGTGTGCACCTACGCCGCGGCCGAGACGCTCGGCGTCGACGAATGGCTCGCCGCGACCCATCCGGAGCTCGCGCCGCTCCCGCCGCCGGGCTCGCCGTGGCGCGCGCACGGTCGCGGCGCGCTGCTGCTCCCGTCCGACGCCGGCACCGACGGCATGTTCGTGCTGCACCTCCGCCGTTCTTAGTGGTACTGCGTTACCGGCGTATCGCCGGGTAACGCAGTACCACTGGCGCCCGGTTGGTCGCGGCCCGCCCATTAGCCTCGGCCGGGTGAAGATCGCGCCGTCCATCCTCGCCGCCGACTTCGCGGAGCTGGCCGCCGAGGTCGAGCGCGTCGCCGCGGAATCGGACCTGCTCCACGTTGACTGCATGGACGGTCACTACGTGCCGAACCTCACCATCGGCCCGCCGGTCGTGAAGTCGCTCCGCAAGCGCACCGACCTCTACCTCGACTGCCATCTCATGGTGTCGAACCCCGGCGACCTGCTCGACGCGTTCGCCGACGCGGGCGCCGACGGCTGCACCGTGCACGTCGAGCTCGGCGATCCGCGTCCGCTGTTCGAGCGCATCCGAGCGCTCGGCATGCGCGTCGGGCTCACGCTCGAGCCGGAAACGGCGTTCGCCGCGGTCGAGCCGTATCTCGACGAGATCGACGTGCTGCTCGTGATGAGCGTGCACACCGGTTTCGGTGGCCAGCCGTTCATCCCGTCGGTGCTCGACAAGGTGCGCGCCGCGCGCCGGCAGATCGACGAGCGCGCGCTTCCGGTCGAGATCGAGATCGACGGCGGCGTCAGCCTCGACACCGCGCCGAGCGCGGCCGAGGCGGGTGTCGACATCCTCGTCGCAGGCACCGCGGTGTTCGGCAACCCCGACCCGGCCGCGGCCGCGCGTGCGCTCCGCGACGCGGTCGCCGGCGCGCGCCGATGACCGGGTGCCGATGACGGCGCGCGAAGCGAAGGTTCTCACCGTCTCCGACGGCGTGATCGAGGGCACGCGCGAGGACCGATCGGGCGACGTGCTCGTCGAGGTGCTCCAGGACGCGGGATTCGTCGTCGTCGACCGGCGCGCGGTCGCCGACGGTGTCGACTCGGTGGCGGCCGCGTTGCGCGAGCTCAGCGCCGGTTTCGCCGGGCTCGTCGTGACGACGGGCGGCACCGGGTTCGGTCCGCGCGACCTCACGCCCGAGGGTACGGCGGCGGTGATCGAACGGCCCGCGCCCGGATTCGCCGAGGCGATCCGCATCGCGAGCAACGACGGCGGCCGCGGGTTCGGGATGCTCTCGCGCGCGACCGCGGGCTGCATCGGTGCGACGCTCATCGTGAACTGTCCCGGGAGCACCGGCGGCGCGCGGGAGGCGATGGAAGTCGTGCTGCCCGTCGTCGACCACGCGCTCGAACTGCTGGCCGGTGGCCGACCTCATTGACTGAAGCGACGAGCGGCGAGCGGAGCGAGCACTCGACCCGGCTCACTCCCGTCACGCGTCACGGAGCGGCGAGCGAAGCGAGCACGACCACGTTCATGGCGCGCGCGCTCGAGCTCGCGCGCGGCGTGCGGCGGCTCACCGCGCCGAACCCGTGGGTCGGATGCGTGATCGTGAAGGACGGTGTCGTGGTGGGGGAGGGCGCGACGCGCCCGCCGGGTGGCGCGCACGCGGAGGTGATCGCGCTCGAGCAGGCGGGTGAGCGCGCGCGCGGCGCCGAGGTCTTCACGACGCTCGAGCCTTGCGTGCACGTCGGCCGCACCGGTCCGTGCACGAACGCGCTCGCCGCCGCGGGCGTCGCGCGCGTCGTCAGCGCGCTCGAAGATCCCGATCCGCACGTCGCGGGACGCGGCTTCGCCGCGCTGCGTGCCTCGGGGATCGTCGTCGACGTCGGCGACGGCGCGCGCGATGCCGCCGCGCAGCTCGCGCCGTACATCGTCCACCGCCGCGAGGGTCGGAGCTTTGTGGTGCTCAAGAGCGCGACGAGCCTCGACGGGCGCGTCGCCGCGGCCGACGGCGAGTCACGCTGGATCACCGGAGCGGCCGCGCGCGCCGACGCGCACGCGCTCCGGGCCGACGGGCAAGCGGTGATCGTCGGCTCCGGCACCGCGCTCGCCGACCTCCCTGCGCTCTCGATACGCGAGGTGACCGGACCGTTGGGGCCGCCACCGCTCCGTGTGCTGCTCGACGCCCGGGGACGGGTTCCCGCGTCCGGTCCGCTCTTCGATCCGTCGCTGGCACCCACGCTCGTGTTCACCACCGAGCGGTCCTCGGGCGCGGCGCGCGCGGCTTGGGAGGCGGCGGGCGCGGCGGTCGAGCTCCTCGGCCCGGGCCCCGGCGGCTCCGGAGTCGATCTCGTCGATCTGCTCGTCCGCCTCGGCGCGAGGGGTGTGCTGCAGGCGTTGGTCGAGGGTGGCCCGACGGTCCACGCCGCGTTGCTCGCGACCGGGCCGGTCGACCGCATCGTCGCCTACGTCGCGCCGATGCTCCTCGGCGCCGGTGGTCGGGCCGGGTACGGCCTCGATCCGGGGCCCGCGCTCGCCGCCGCGCCCCGCTACCGACTCGTGCGGGCGAGACCGCTCGGCGACGACGTCTGCCTCGAGTACGAGCCGCCGTGAGCGCCTCGTGTTCGCGTCCCCCCGCACGAGCGGTCAGAATCCTCACGTGACGCGCGTCAATCCCATCGAGATCCGGTTCGGGGGTCCGGCCGCGCAGCTCGTGCGCCGAGTCGCCGCCGCGCACATCCCGACCGCGCACGGCGAGTTCACCGCGCACGTCTACGAGTCGCTGCCCGACGGCACCGAGCACGTCGCGTTCGTTCGCGGTGAGCCCGCGGGCGCGGAGCAGGTGCTCGTGCGCGTGCACTCCGAATGTCTCACCGGCGACGTGTTCGGCTCGTTGCGTTGCGACTGCGGACCGCAGCTCGACCTCGCGCTCGCGCGCGTCGCCGCCGCAGAGCTCGGCGTCGTCGTGTACCTGCGCGGTCACGAGGGTCGCGGCATCGGTCTCGGTCAGAAGTTGCGCGCGTACGCGCTGCAGGAACAAGGCCGCGACACGGTCGAGGCGAACCTGGAGCTCGGTCTTCCGGCCGACAGTCGCGAGTACGGCATCGGCGCGCTGATCCTGCTCGACCTCGGCGTCGAGTCGGTGCGACTGATGACGAACAACCCGCGCAAGTGCGAGGTCATCGAGGGCTACGGCATCGAAGTCGCGGAGCGGGTCCCGCTCGTGAGCACGCCGACGCGCGACAACATCGAGTACCTGCGGGCGAAGGAGCGGAAGCTCGGCCACCTGCTCGGATTGCTCGAAGACCCGCCGCCGTCTCCCTGAACAAAGGCCGCATTCCGTCCGACCCTTGACGGACCGCGCGCGCCGTCGGCACACTCGGCGCCCAGCGGTACGTGGCGAAAGGGAGGACGTCTCGTGCGACGTGGTGTGGTGCTCGGCGCGGTCATTGCGATGCTGCTGGCGACGGTGGGGTTGGTGCCCGAGGCGGTGAGCGCCGGCGCGACGACCGCAGCGCCCGCGCCGCACGCGGCGACCTCGGCGGCCTCGGCGATCACGTGGGGTCCGTGCTCGGACCCGAACCTCCAGCAGGCCCACGCGCAGTGCGGCTTCGTGTCCGCGCCGCTGAGCTACAGCCACCCCGGCTCGGGCACGGTCAAGCTCGCGGTGTCGCGCGTGAAGCACACGGTCCCCGCATCGCAGTACCAGGGCGTGATGCTCCTGAACCCCGGCGGGCCCGGCGCGTCCGGGCTCATCTACTCGATCCTCGGGCAGTTCGTGCCGAAGCACGCGGGCGACGCGTACGACTGGATCGGCTTCGACCCGCGGGGTGTCGGCTCGAGCAAGCCGTCGCTGTCGTGCCTCCCGAACTACAACCAGGGTCCGCGGCCGTCGTACCGGCCGACGAGCCCGAAGATCCTCGACGAGTGGCTGACGCGTTCGAAGCAGTACGCGAACGCGTGCGGCAAGGACCAGGCCGCGCTGCTCCAGAACACGAAGTCGACCGACTGGGCGCGCGACATGGACACGATCCGAGTCGCGCTCGGTGCCAAGCAGATCAACTACTACGGCTTCTCGTACGGCACCTACCTCGGGCAGGTGTACAGCACGCTCTTCCCGACGCACGTGCGCCGGATCGTGCTCGACAGCAACGTCGACCCGCGCAACGTCTGGTACGACGCGAACCTCAACCAGGACGTCGCCTTCGAGCGCAACATGGGCATCTGGTTCGCGTGGGTCGCGAAGTACGACAACGTGTACCACCTCGGCAAGACCGAGGACGCGGTGCGCCAGACCTTCTTGGAGGAAGAGCAGGCGCTCGCGAAGTCACCGGCCGGTGGCGTCGTCGGCTCCGACGAGTGGGACGACATCTTCCTCGGCGCGGGCTACTACGAGCAGACCTGGCTCGACCTGGGCTCGCTCTTCTCGAACTGGGTGCGCACGCACAAGATCGGGCCACTCGTCGCGGAGTACAAGGGCACCGAGTCGATCGGTGACGACAACGAGTACGCGATGTACAACGCGGTGCAGTGCTCCGACGTGCAGTGGCCGCAGAAGTGGAGCACGTGGTCGCGCGACAACTGGCGCACCGACCGCATCGCGCCCTTCGAGACGTGGGCCAACGCGTGGTTCAACGCGCCGTGCCTGCACTGGCCGGCGAAGGCGGGCACGCCGGTGACCGTGAAGGGCGGCAACATCCGCGCGCTGCTCGTCGACGAGACGCTCGACGCCGCGACGCCGTTCGAGGGCAGCCTCGAGGTGCGGAAGCGCTTCCCGAAGTCGAGCCTGCTCGCGGAGCCGGGCGGCACGACGCACGCCGACACGCTGTTCGGTGACGCCTGCGTCGACAACACGATCGCCCGCTACCTCGCCGACGGCACCTTGCCGACCCGCAAGTCCGGCAACGGGCCCGACGCGACGTGCAAGCCGCTCCCCGTACCGGTGCCGCACGGCACCAACGGCTCGAACGGCTCGGCGCTCCGCATCCTCCTGCTGCCCAAGGTGCGGTAGCGGCGACCCACGAGCTGAATCGATCCATGGTCGGGCGGACGCCCGGTTAGCCTCATCTGCCGATGTTGCGACTCGTACTGCCGAAGGGCTCCCTCGAGAAGGCCACGCTCCAACTCTTCGAGGACGCCGACCTCCCGGTCGTGCGCTCGTCCGACGTCGACTACCGCGCCACCATCGACGACCCGCGCGTCGTCGACGTCCGCATCCTGCGCCCGCAGGAGATCCCGCGCTACGTGGCGAACGGGCTCTTCGACGTCGGCATCACCGGCCGGGACTGGATCGAGGAGACCGGCGCCGAGGTCACGACGCTCACCGAGCTCCACTACTCGAAGGCGACGGCCCGCCCGATCAAGATGGTCCTCGCGGTCGCGGGCGACTCGCCGTGGACGCGGGTCGAGTCGCTGCCGGTGGGTGTGCGCGTGCACACCGAGTATCCCGAGCTGACCCGCCGCTTCCTCGAGAAGCACGGCGTGCAGGCGGAGGTCTCGCTGTCGTACGGCGCGACGGAGGCGAAGATCCCCGAGATCGCCGACGCGGTCGTGGAGATCACCGAGACCGGCCGCGCGCTGCGCGCCGCGGGTCTCACGATCCTCGACACGATCCTCGTCTCGTACACCGAGCTCATCGCCAACCCCCTCGCGTACGCCGACGTCGAGAAGCGCCGCGCGATGGAGCAACTCCAGACGCTGCTCGCGGGTGCGCTCGAAGCGCGCGGCCGGGTGCTCGTGAAGCTCAATGTCGACGAGGCGAACCTCGACGCGGTGATCGAGATCCTGCCGTCGATGAAGTCGCCGACGGTGTCGAAGCTGTTCGGCGCCGACGCCTACGCGGTCGAGACCGTCGTGCCGAAGGCGGAGATCAACATCCTCATCCCCGCGCTCAAGGACGCCGGCGCGACCGGGATCATCGAGCTGCCGATCTCCAAGATCGTCGCGTGAACGCGGCAGTCACCGAACACGACCGCGCCGGCGCGGTCGAGGCGTTCGACGCAGACCGCGGTATCGGCGTGGTCGTCGACGAGGGCGGCGAGCACTTCGCGTTCCACTGCACCGCGATCGCCGACGGCACGCGCGACATCGCCGTCGGCACGCGCGTGAAGTTCGCGGTCACCCCCGGCCTCGGCCGGTGGGAAGCATCGGCGGTCACGCCGGCCTGACGCAGCCGCGAGCGCGCGTGAGTGGAGCGAGCGGCGCGACCTCGCTCGTTCCCATCCCGCGCCGCGGAGCGGTGCGACCATCAAGACTGATCGGCGATCTCGACCCACAGCATCTGGAGCTGACTCAGCGCGTCCCGCAGCGTCTGCTCGTGCTCCGCGAGCCGGGCGCCGAGGCCGTCGACGATCGCGGCCATCGTGTCGATGACGACCGACGCCTGCACGAGGTCGGCGAACGGCTCCTCGCCACCGGTGGACGCGCCGCCCGCGCCGAGGTAGACGAGCGCGAGCTGGAAGAGCTGCACCACGTGGTTGGCCACCACGTCGATGGCCGGTGTCGCCCGCAGCTGCTCGTGCACGCGTCGCAGCGCGTCGAGCTCCTCGTCGCTGATCTCGGGTCCCTCCGCGAGCGCGGGATCCGACGAGATGTCGCCGCCGGCGGGCGGTCCGTCGTCCTCCCCGTGGGGCTCGTACTCACCGGAGGGGGTCCAGATGCTGCTCACGCTGGTATCCTTCCAGGGAAATTGAATGGGAAGCGGGAACCGGAAGCGTCATCTCCGGATCCCCACCCGGCCGGATCGATGTCACCTGCTGGTGACCTCGCCTGTGTCCGGGTCCGGTTCCGATGCCGCGCCGGTGCGCGGTCCCGGCGGCGGGCTTCCTCGAGCCCGTCGCCGTTCGCGTCGGGTCGAACGACAAGAGGAGATGCCACTCTGGCCGCAGACGACGCCCGCATCAACGACCGTATCCGTGCCCGCCAGGTCCGCCTCATCGGGGCCACCGGCGAGCAGTACGGCGTGAAACCCCTGCCCGAAGCGCTCTCGATGGCTCGAGAGCAGGGCTTCGATCTCGTCGAGGTTGCCGCCAACGCCGATCCTCCGGTGTGCCGGCTCATGGACTTCGGCAAGTTCAAGTACGAGCAGGACCAGCGGCGCAAGGAATCGCGCAAGCGGGCGACGAACGTCGTCATCAAGGAGATGAAGTTCCGGCCGAAGATCGACGGCCACGACTTCGAGACCAAGATGAAGCACGTCGAGCGCTTTCTCGGCGAGGGTTCGAAGGTCAAGCTCACGATCATGTTCCGGGGCCGCGAGATGGCGCACCCGGAGATCGGGCGCAAGATCCTCGAGCGGGTCGCGGAGATGGTGACCGAGTTCGCGACGATCGAGTCGGCGCCCCGACAGGACGGCCGCAACATGACGATGGTGCTCAACCCGCTGCGCAAGCCCGCCAAGCCCACCAAGGCGAAGGCGGAACCCGCGGCGGCCGCCGAGAGCGCCTGACCCACCCCGATCCGGTGACCCCGGCGACCGCTCGACGGCGCCGAACGCGAGAGAGACGACCATGCCCAAGATGAAGACGCACCGCGGCGCCGCCAAGCGCTTCACGGTGACCGGCACCGGCAAGATCCGGCGTCGCAAGGCGTTCCGTGACCACCTGCTCGAGCACAAGCCGACGAAGCGGACCCGCAGGCTCGGCCGTCTGGCCGAGGTGACCGGCGGCGACGCGCGGCACGTCAAGAAGATGCTGGGACGGTAGGAGACAGTCATGGCCCGCGTGAAGCGTTCCGTCAACGGCAAGAAGAGTCGCCGCAAGACTCTCGAGGCGGCGAAGGGCTACACCGGCGCCCGTAGCCGTCACCTGCGCACCGCGAACGAGCAGGTGATGCACTCGCTGCGGTACGCGTACCGCGACCGGCGGGCGCGCAAGGGCGAGTTCCGCCGGCTCTGGATCGTGCGGATCAACGCCGCGTGCCGCGAGAACGACATCTCGTACTCGCGCTTCATCGCCGGTCTGAAGGCCGCCGACGTCGACGTCGACCGCAAGGTGCTCGCCGACCTCGCCGTGCGCGAGCCCGTGACCTTCGGCGCCCTCGTCTCGACCGCACGCGAGGCGCTCGACGCGGCTTGAGCCCGCTCGGCGCGAGCCATGCCGAGGTTCGAGCACTGCGGAAGCTCCTGCGTTCGCGCCACGAACGTGAGGTGTGCCGCGAGTTCGTGATCGAAGGTCCGCGCGTCCTCGCGGCCGCGCTCGATCACGACGTCGCGCTCACGACGGTGTACGCGTCGGCGGCGGCGCGCGGTCACGAGGTCGTCGTGCGCGCGGAGGCGCGCGGCATCACGGTGCGCGAGCTCGCAGTCGGCGTCGAGGATCGCATCGGCGACACCGTGACCCCGCAGGGTGTGTTCGCGCTCGCGCCGCTGCGGCGCGCGCCGGTCGACGCGCTCGACCGCGCGACCTTCGTGCTCGTCGCCGATCGCGTGTCGGATCCGGGCAACGCGGGGACGCTCGTGCGCAGCGCCGCGGCATCGGGTGCGGGCGCGATCACCCTCGGTGTGGGATCGGTCGACGCCTACAATCCGAAGGTGGTGCGAGCAACGGCGGGTGCCCTCTTCGTGGTCCCCGTCGTCGAAGGCCGCTCGACGCCCGAGGTTCTCGATCGCCTCGGCGGGCGCGGGCTGCGCCGCATCGCGGCGAACGCGCACGGCGGCACCCCGCTCGATGCGATGGATCTCACCGGACCCGTGGCGATCGTGGTCGGGCACGAGGTCGAGGGGCTCGGGAGCCTGCCGGTCGACGACACCGTCACGATCCCGATGGCACCCGGTACCGAATCGCTGAACCTGGCGATGGCGGCGACCGTCCTCTGTTTCGAGGCGCAGCGCCAGCGCGGTCTCGACGAGGCGCAGGCGTGACGGCGGTGGAATCGGGATCGCTCTCCGAGCGCGCCACGGTGATCGGACGCGACGGTGTGGCCGCCGCGAACGACACCGTCGATCTCGCGCAGCTCGACGAGATCGAGCGCCTGTACCTCGGCAAGCGCGCCGCGCTGCTCGACGTGCGCGAGGCGATCAAGACCGCGCCGGTCGACGAGCGCAAGGTCATCGGCCGCGCGGTGAACGACGCGCAGCAGGCGATCAAGGCCGCGATCGCGGCGCGACGCGAGGCGCTCGCCGCAGGAGGCGCGGGCGCGCCGAGCGGTCCCGCGATCGACCTCACGCTCGGAGGCCGCGGCTACCGCCGCGGACACCTCCACCTGGTCACCCAGGTCTGGCGCGAGCTCGAAGACATCTTCGTCGGCCTCGGCTACCACGTGTTCAGCGGACCCGAGGTCGAGGACGACTGGCACAACTTCGAGGCGCTGAACTTCCCGCCCGGCCATCCCGCGCGCGCGATGCAGGACACGTTGTACGTGAAGCTCGGCGAAGCCGAGCAGGTGATGCTGCGCACGCACACGTCGCCGATGCAGATCCGGCTGATGGAGACGCAGCCGCTGCCGATCTACTCGGTCA
Organism: Acidimicrobiia bacterium; assembly: GCA_036271555.1. Taxonomy (NCBI): domain Bacteria; kingdom Bacillati; phylum Actinomycetota; class Acidimicrobiia; species Acidimicrobiia bacterium. The sequence goes on along the minus strand of DATBAK010000015.1, from coordinate 18,130 downwards.
TCCTCGGTCGTACCTACCGCCGCGACACCGCCGACGCGCGCCATTCGCCGGTCTTCCACCAGATCGAGGCGCTCGTCGTCGACCGCGGCATCACGATGGGCGACCTCATGGGCACGATCGAGACGTTCATCCGCGCGCTGTTCGGCGACGATGTGCGCACGCGATTCCTGCCGTCGTTCTTCCCGTTCACGGAGCCGTCGGCCGAGCTGTCGTTCTCGTGCCCGTTCTGCACGACCGGTTGCCGCGTGTGCTCGCACACCGGATGGATCGAGCTCGGCGGCTGCGGTGTCGTCGACCCCAACGTGCTCGTGAACGTCGGTGTCGATCCCGAGGAGTACTCGGGCTTCGCGTTCGGCTTCGGCATCGACCGCATCGCGATGATGCGGCACGAGATCGACAACATCCAGACGCTGCTCTGGGAGAACGACGTCCGCTTCCTGACGCAGTTCTGAGGTGAGCTGAGCCCGATGCGCGCACCCCTGTCCTGGATCCGCGAGTTCACGCCGGTCGCCGAGCCGGCGAGCGTCATCGCGGAAGCGCTCGACAACCTCGGGCTCGAAGTCGAGGAGATGGACGCGCCCGGCGCCGAGATCGGCGGCGTGATCGTGGCGCGCATCGTCGAGGTGCTCGACCACCCGAACGCCGACAAGCTTCGCCTCGCCGACGTCGACACCGGCGACGGCGTCGTGCGCGTCGTGTGTGGCGCGCCGAACATCGAAGCGGGCATGACCGTGCCGCTCGCGACCGTCGGCGGCACGCTGCCGGGCGGCATCGAGCTCACGCGGCGCAAGATCCGCGGCGAGGTGTCGGAAGGGATGCTCTGCTCGGCGCGCGAGCTCGGCCTCGGCGACGACCACGCGGGCATCCTCGCGATCGACGCTGACGCGCCGCTCGGCACCGACGTGCGCGAAGCACTCGGCCTCGACGACGTCGTGTTCGACCTCAAGATCACGCCGAACCGCCCCGACGCGATGGGCATCGTCGGCATCGCCCGCGACCTCGCCGCGCATTTCGGGCTGCCGTTCACCGCGCCCGCGTTCGCCGACGTCGACGCGGTCGAGTCGCTCGACGGAGCGACCGCGGTCGTCGAAGCCGCCGATCGCTGCCCGCGCCTCGTCGTGCGGCGCGCGACGGTGACGATGGGGGAATCGCCGGCGTGGATGCAGCGACGTTTGCGGCTCGCAGGGATGCGGCCGATCAGCACCGTCGTCGACGTCACGAACTACGTGATGCTCGAGCGCTGCCGGCCGCTGCACGCGTTCGATCTCGGTCGCCTCGCGGGCGGGGGTCTGCTCGTTCGCCTCGCGAAGGCGGGGGAGCGGATGACGACGCTCGATGGCGTCGAGCGCACGCTCCATCCCGACGATCTCTTGATCTGCGATGCCGAGCGCGCGCCACAGGCGATCGCCGGGATCATGGGCGGTCGCGACTCCGAGGTCGACGACTCGACGCGCGAGATCCTCATCGAGTCCGCCTACTTCGCGCCGTCCGGAATCTCCGCGAGCGCGAAGCGGCTCGGTCTGCGATCGGAGGCGAGCGCGCGATTCGAGCGGGGCATCGATCCCAACGGCTGCGCGTCGGGCGCGGCGCGTGCGATCGAGCTCCTGGAGGAGGTCGCGAGCGCGCACGCCGTCGTGGGCGTCATCGATCGCTACCCGACGCCGATCGAGCGGCCGCGGATCACGGTTCGCGCCGCGCGTGTCAACGCGATCCTCGGCACCGACCTCGCGCCCACGGTCATGCACGATCTGTTGCGGCCGCTCGCCATCGACATCGAGCCGGCGGACGACACGTTCGTCGCGGTCGCGCCGACCGATCGCCCCGACCTCGAGCGCGAGATCGACATCATCGAGGAGGTCGGTCGCCGCTTCGGGCTCAACAACATCGTGCGCACAGTGCCGACGAGCCCCACGGTGGGCCGGCTCACCCGCGCGCAGCACGAGCGGCGCCTCGTCGCCGACGTGCTCGTCGGCGCGGGTCTGTGCGAGGCCTTCACGCTGCCGCTCGTCGCGCCCGCCGACTTGCAGGGCGCGGGATTCTCCGCCACCGAGCTGGTCGAGCTGGAGAACCCGCTGCGCGCCGAGGAGTCGGTGCTGCGGCCCGCGCTGCTGCCCGGCCTGCTCGCGGCGCTGGGTACGAACGTCGCGCGCTCCAACGCCGACGCCGCGCTGTTCGAGCTCGGTGTCGTGTTCGGCGCGCCCGGCGACGGCGCGCTCCTTCCGGACGAACGCGACCGGCTCGGTGTCGCCGCGACCGGCAGGGTGCGCGAGCGCCCCTTCGCACCCGACCGGGACCTCGAGCCCGCCGACGCGGTGGCGTGGCTCGAAGCGGTCGCCGACGCGTTGCGGATCGCCGACCTCCGGCTCGTCGCCGGCGGCGGCGCCGGTTTCGATCGGGCGCGGAGCGCGCGCGTCGTGGTCGACGGTGTCGAGGCCGGGAGTGTCGGTGCGGTCGCTGCTGACGCGGCCGCGTACTTCGGCGTGCCCGCCGCGATCGGGATCGAGCTCGACCTCGCGTCGCTGCTCGGCGCGCGCCGGCGCGAGCCGATCGCCCGTCCGGTGTCGCGCTTCCAGAGCGCGGGGGTCGACCTCGCGTTCGTCCTCCCCGAGTCGGTACCCGCGGCGGAGGTGCTCGCGACGTTGCGCGCGGCCGGCGGTGAGCTGCTCGAGAGCGTTTCGGTGTTCGACGCGTTCCGTTCCGACGCGATCGGCGCGGGCCGCGTGAGCCTCGCGTTCGCACTGCGGTTCCGCTCGCCCGACCGCACGCTCACCGACGCCGAGGTCGCGACCGCGCGCCAGGCCGCGATCGACGCGGTCGTCGGCGCGCACGGCGCCGAGCTGCGCGGGTGAGCTCGCGATCGTGCTGCTCGTGCAGCTCGTACCGCGGCGGTGACGTCGGCCGAGCGAGCGGGGCCCGAGCGGCTCGGCGCCGGAGGCGCCGAGAGCGGGAAACGTGAGCGCCGCGATCGAAGCGTTCGTCCACCGCATCCGCGTCCGCTACGCCGAGGTCGACGGTCAGGGCGTCGTCTTCAATGCGCACTGGCTCACGTACTTCGACGACTCGTGCACTCGCTTCATGTCGGGCCTCGGGTTCGGCCCGAACTTCTGGATCAAGGAGTTCGACGTCATGCTCGTGAAGGCCGTCGTCGAATGGCTCGGGCCCGCGGGCTTCGACGACTGGATCGACGTCGAGGTCGTGCCGGCGCGGCTCGGTACGAAGTCGTTCGACGTCTCGTACCGCGCGTCGGTCGACGGTCGCGACGTCTGCCGCGCCACGATCACCTACTGCGCGGTGCGGCCGGGCCTCAACGAGCCGTTCCCGATCCCCGACCCCGTGCGCGCCGCCCTCGAAGCGCGGATGCCCGCCTAACGCGCGTCAGTGGTACTGCGTTGCCCGGCGATATGCCGGCAACGCAGTACCACTAAGAACGGCGAGCGTCCCCGGCGACGGCGGGAGCGGCGCGGGTGGCGTTGCGGACCTCGATCGTCGCGGCGTCGCCGTCGGTGGTCACGACCGCGGTGACGGTGTCGTCGGCGAGCGTGACGCCGACGAACTTCACGTCGAGCGAGCCGTGCGCGAGGAAGTCCTCGCCCCACTCGTCGAGCAGCAGACCGTACGCGGGACCCGTCACCTGCGTGCCCTGCGCGACGAGCCCCGGGAGCCCGAGCTCGGCCGCGGTGCCCGCCTCGCTGTGGTAGTTGCCGCGGCGCGAGTAGCGGCGGATCAGCTCCTCGGTGATGACGAGCGTGCGCCGCGCGACACGACTCACAGCGTGGCCGCCGGCGTGAACACGACGCTCGACGTCCACAGCGGTTCGCCGTCGTCGAGCGCGACGGTGGCGTCCACGACGACGTAGTCGCGGCCTCGGCGTTCGTAGCGCTCCGCGATCACGCCGGTGGTGTGCAAGGTCGCAGGCGCGTCGGCGCGGCGGTGGCACACGAGCCGCTGGCGCGCCTGGATGACGGGATCGGCACAGAGCCCGCCGAACGCGAGCACGGTGAGGTTCGCCGCGATCAGCGGGTAGAGCGCGCCCGCGGTCCGCAGTGGATGCTCGACGCCGGCACCGTCCCAGTAGCGGTCGTTGGCGGCCGCCGAGACGGCGAGCGCCAACGTCGGCAACGGCATCCCGGCCGCGAGCTCGGCGAACGCGCGATGCGGCGGGCTCGAATCGTTCATCGCACCAACCCTCGCACCCGGCGGCACTGATGGCGCTCCTATGCGCTCGACTGTATGATATGCAGCATGGCGTATAGAGCGGGGGTCGTCGGGGCCTCGGGCTACACCGGGGTCGAGTTGCTGCGGCTGCTCGTCGGCCACCCCGAGATCGACGCGGTGCACGTCACGGCCGACTCGAACGCCGGTCGTTCCGTCACCGAGCTGTTCCCGTCGCTGGCCGCGGCCTACGGCGGCCTGGAGCTCGCGCCGTTCGCGCCCGTCGACCTCGCGGGCCTCGACGTCGTGTTCCTCGCGCTGCCGCACGGTGAGTCGCAGCGGGTCGCGGCCGCGGTGCTGGCGCAGGTGCCGCACGTCGTCGACCTCGGCGCCGACTTCCGCGTGCCGGCCGCGGTCTACGAGCAGTGGCACGGCTCACCGCACACCGCACCCGAGCTGCTCGACGAGTTCGCGTACGGCCTCGTCGAGCTGAACCGGCCGGAGATCACGACCCGCGCGCACGCGGCGAATCCCGGTTGCTACGCGACCGCGGTGAGCCTCGCGCTCGCGCCGCTGCTCGCGAGCGGGTTGGTGGAGCCGCACGGCATCGTCGCCGACGCGGCATCGGGTGTGTCCGGCGCGGGCCGCAAGCTGAAGGCGACGAACCTCTTCAGCGAGGTCGACGAGGACTTCACCGCGTACGGACTCCTCACCCACTTCCACACCGCGGAGATGCAGGAGACGCTGACGCGCGCGCACGGTGCGCCGGTCTCGCTGCTGTTCACTCCGCACCTCGTCCCGATGACGCGCGGCATTCTCGCAACCTGTTACGCGCGCCCGGCGCAGGGCGGCCTCTCGACGCCGCGGCTGCTCGACCATTACCGCGATGCCTACGCGTCGGAGCCGTTCGTGCAAGTGGTCGACGAGTCGCCGCACACGAAGGCGACGACCGGCTCGAACTCGGTGCACGTCACCGTGCGGTTCGACGAGCGCACGGGCACGGTCGTCGCCATCGCGGCGGAGGACAACCTCGTGAAGGGCGCGTCGGGCCAGGCGATCCAGAACGCCAACCTGCTGCTCGGCCTGCCGGAGACGCTCGGCCTCCCGACCGTCGGACTGTTCCCGTGAGCATCACCGCGGCCGAGGGCTTCGTCGCCGGTGGTGGCGCGATCGGCATCAAGGAGAGCGGCGCGCCCGACGTCGCGATCGTCGCGACGGCCGATCACGAGCCGGTTGCCGCGGCGGCCGTGTTCACCACGAACCTCGCGTGCGCGGCGCCGGTACAGGTCTCGCGTGAGCACCTGAGCGACGGCCGTGCGGCCGCAATCATCCTCTCGAGCGGCAACGCGAACGCCGCCACGGGTGAGGCCGGCCGCGCCAACGCGCGCCGCATGTGCGAGCTCACCGGCGAGGCGCTCGGGATCGCGACGGGCGACGTGCTCGTGTGCTCGACCGGTCTCATCGGGATCCCGATGCCGATGGACGTCGTCGAGATCGGCGTTCCGAAGGTCGCGGGCGCGCTGCGCGCCGGCGCGGAGGGCGCCGCGCAGGCCGCGACCGCGATGCTCACGACCGACACCGTGCGCAAGGAAGCGGTCGCCGCGTTCGCGCGCGGCACCGTCGGCGGTATGGCCAAGGGCGCGGCGATGCTGTCGCCGGCGATGGCGACGATGCTCGCGGTGCTGACGACCGACGCACCGGTCGAGCCGCCGGTGTTGCGGCGCGCGCTCGCCGATGCGGTCGCGCTGAGCTTCGACCGGCTCTGCGTCGACGGCTGCCGGAGCACGAACGACACGGTCGCGGTGCTCGCGTCGGGACGGGCCGGCGGCGCGCCCCTCGAAAGTCGCGACGACGTGCGCGCGCTCACCGACGCGATGGCCGAGGTCTGCTCGTCGCTCGCGGAGCAGATGGCGCGCGACGCCGAGGGCGCGAACAAGTTCGTCCGCATCGTCGTGACCGGCGCGCGATCGGACGCCGACGCGCTGATCGCGGCGCGCGCGATTGCCGCGTCGCAGCTCGTCCAGTGCTCACTGCACGGAAACGATCCGTACTGGGGTCGCGTGCTGTCGGAGATCGGAGCCAGCGGCGCGCACTGCGATCCCGAGCGCGTCGACATCTCGTACGGCGAGGTCACCGTCTGCCGCGACGGCATCGCGTGCGAGCACGACGTCGCGAAGCTCGCAGGAGCGATGGAAGCGCACGACGTCACCGTCCACTCCGAGCTGCACCTCGGGCACGGCGAGGCCACGATCCTCACCACCGACCTGTCGCCGGCGTACATCGCCGAGAACATGAGGACGTCGTGAGCGCGACGCGAAGCGTTGCCCAGGAACGACTTGCCGACGCCGGGGCCAAGGCCGCGATCCTCGCCGACGCGCTGCCGTACATCCGCGAGTTCGCCGGGCGGATCATCGTCGTCAAGTACGGCGGGCACGCCATGGAGAACCCGGAGCTCGCGGCGCTGTTCGCGGCCGACGTCGTGCTCATGCGACTCATCGGCATGCAGCCCGTCGTGGTCCACGGTGGCGGTCCGCAGATCACCGACCTCATGCGCCGGCTCGGCAAGGAGCCGGAGTTCGTCGACGGCCGCAGGGTGACCGACGCGGAGACCGTCGACATCGTGCGGATGGCCCTCGTCGGCAAGGTCAACCGCGAGATCGTCGCCGCGATGAACCGGCACGGCCCGTACGCGGTCGGCCTCTCCGGTGAGGACGCCGGACTGCTGCGCGTGATCCCTCGCGATCCCGCACTCGGCTTCGTCGGCGAGGTCGACGTGGTCGACCCGTCGATCGTCGTGCGGCTCCTGAAGGAGGAGCTCATCCCGGTGATCGCGACGGTCGGCGTCGACGACGCGGGTCAGGCGTACAACGTGAACGCCGACACGGTTGCGGCCGCGATCGCCGCTGCGCTCGGTGCGGAGAAGCTCGTGTACCTCACCGACGTTGCGGGGCTCTACGCGCGCTGGCCGGACGAGGACTCGTTGGTGTCCCGTGTCGACCTCGCGGGGCTCGAGGCGTTGCTCGCGAGCGGCGCGGTGTCGAGTGGGATGATCCCGAAGATCGAGTCGTGCATCGCCGCGTTGCGCGATGGTGTCGCACGGGCCCACGTGCTCGACGGGCGGCTGCCCCACGCGCTGCTGCTGGAGCTCTTCACGCGTGAAGGAGTGGGAACGATGGTGACGCCGTGACCGTGACGATGGACCTCATCGCGCTCGACGCGGAGCACGTGATGGGCACGTACGGCCGGTTCCCGGTCGAGTTCGTGCGGGGCTCGGGCACCGAGCTGTTCGACGCCGAGGGTCGCCGCTACCTCGACTTCCTGTCCGGTCTCGCGGTCACGTCGCTCGGGCACGCGCATCCTGCGGTCGCGGCTGCGATCGCGGAGCAGGCGGCGACGTTGCTCCACACCTCGAACCTCTTCCACACCGAGCACCAGGCGCCGGTCGCGGCGACGCTCGACCGGCTCCTCGGCGGCGGTGGCCGCGTCTTCTTCGCGAACAGCGGAGCCGAGGCCAACGAGTGCGCGATCAAGCTCGCGCGCCGCTACGGCCAACAGCACGGTGGACGGGATCGCTACCACGTCGTCTCCGCGTACGGATCGTTCCACGGACGCACGCTCACGACGCTCGCGGCGACCGGGCAGCCGCAGAAGCAGGAGACGTTCCAGCCCCTGCCCGACGGCTTCCGCCAGGTGCTCTTCGACGACCTCGACGCGCTCGCGGGTGCGCTCGACGGCCGCGTCTGCGCGGTGCTGCTCGAAGCAGTGCAGGGCGAAGGCGGGGTTCAGCCCGCGTCGCCCGAGTACCTGCGCGCGGTGCGCCGGCTGTGCGACGAGCGCGAGGCGTTGCTGATCGTCGACGAGGTGCAGACCGGTCTCGGTCGCACCGGCCGTTGGTTCGGGTTCGAGCACGCCGACATCGCGCCCGACATCGTCACCATGGCGAAGGCGCTTGGGAACGGCGTACCGATCGGCGCGTGCTGGGCTCGCGCCGAGGTCGCGTCCGCGTTCGCACCCGGGGATCACGCGACGACCTTCGGTGGCCAGCCGCTCGCGACGAGCGCGGCGCGAGCGGTGCTCGATGAGATGCTCGCGATCGACGCGCCCGCGCTGGCGGCGCGCGCGGGAGAGCGGTTGATGCGCGCGCTCGACGCGCTGCCGCAGGTGCGCGCGGTGCGCGGGCTCGGGCTGTTGATCGCCGCGGAGCTCGTCGACGGCTTGGACGCGGCCGCGATCACGCGTGCGTGTCTCGACTCGGGCCTCGTCGTCAACGCGGTGACGCCGACGGCGTTGCGATTCGCACCGCCGCTCACCGTCTCCGACGCCGAGATCGATGAAGCGGTCACGCTCCTGGCGGGCGTCCTCGCGGCGAGCGGAGCGGCCTCGTGACCCGCAGCCTGCTCGAGATCGACGACCTCGACCCGGCGCGGCTCACGCGCATCCTCGACGAAGCCGAGCGCGGTCGGAAGGACCCGGCCTCGATCCCCAAGCCCCTCACCGGGCGCGGTGTCGCGGCCGTGTTCGAGAAGCCGTCTGCCCGCACCCGAACGTCGTTCGAGATGGCCGTCGTCGCGCTCGGCGGCCACGCGGTCGTGCTCCAGGGCGTCGAGGTCGGCATGGGTACGCGTGAGAGCGTCGCCGATGTCGCGCGCACGCTCGCCGGCTTCACGTGCGTGATCGCGGCGCGCGTGTTCGATCACCTGTCGCTCGTCGAGATGACGGATGCAGTCGACGTACCGATCGTGAACCTGCTGTCCGATCGCGCGCATCCGCTCCAGGCGCTCGCCGACCTGCTCACGTTGCGCGACCGGTTCGGCTCGGTCGAGGGCCGGCGCCTCGCGTACATCGGCGACGGCAACAACGTCGCCGCGTCGCTCGCCTACGCGGCCGCGCTGAGCGGGCTCGAGCTCGTCATCGCGTCGCCGAGTGGCTTCGAGTTGCCCGACCCGATCATCGAGGGCGCGCGCAACCTCGGCGGAAGCGTCGAGCAGGTCAGCGACCCGTACGACGCCGCGCGCGGTGCCGACGCGCTCTACACCGACGTGTGGACGTCGATGGGGCAGGAGGACGAGCGCGCCGCGCGCCTCGCGAGCTTTGCGGGCTACACGATCGACGACGCGATGCTCGCGGTCGCCGATCCCGGCGCGTGCTTCCTGCACTGCCTGCCCGCGCACCGCGGCGAAGAGGTCGCCGCGAGCGTGATCGACGGACCCGCGTCGCTGGTGTGGGAGCAGGCGGCGAACCGGTTGCACGTGGCGCGCGCCGCGCTCGTCGACCTGCTCGAGGAGGGGTGAGCGTGGCGACACTCGGCAAACCACAGCGACAGCACCGGATCCTGCGGGTCCTCGAGGAGCAGCCGGTGTCGAGCCAGGCGCAGCTCGTCGCGCTGCTCGAATCCGACGGCGTCGTCGCGACACAGGCCACGGTGAGCCGCGACCTCGAAGAGCTCGGCGCAGTGAAGGTCCGCATCCCCGGCGGCGCGATGGCGTACGCGATTCCCGAGTACACCAAGGAGCGCCTCAGCGGCTCCGACGACCATCTGCGCCGGCTGATGGGGGAGTTCGTCGTCGAGGTCGCGCACAGCCAGAACCTCGTCGTGCTGCGAACGCCACCGGGCAGCGCGCACGTCGTCGGCTCCGCGATCGACCGCGGCGGGGTCGCGGGTGTGCTCGGCACCGTGGCCGGCGACGACACCGTCCTGCTCGTGTGCGCGGAGACCGTCAGCGGCGCGAGCGTGGCCGCCAAGCTCGCCGGCCTCGCCGGCCTCTAGGAAGGAACGTTCGTGGCGAAGCGAGTCGTGTTGGCGTACTCGGGTGGGCTCGACACCTCGGTCGCGGTGCGCTGGCTGCGTGAGGAGTGGGGCGTCGAGGTCGTCGCGTGCGCGGTCGACGTCGGCCAGCTCGTCGCAGGCGAGGAAGCGGTGATCCGTGAGCGCGCCGAGGCCGCGGGCGCGGTCGAGGTCGAGGTCATCGACGCACGCGCCGACTTCGCCGACCACTTCCTCATGCCCGCGTTGCGCGCCAACGCGCTGTACGAGGGCAAGTACCCGCTCGTGTCCGCGCTGTCGCGGCCGGTGATCGTCGAGCACCTCGTCGCCTCCGCGCGTCGCCACGGCGCCGACGCGGTCGGGCACGGCTGCACGGGCAAGGGCAACGACCAGGTGCGCTTCGAGGTCTCGACGCGCGCGCTCGCGCCCGACCTCGACGTGCTCGCGCCCGCCCGCGTGTGGGGCCTGACGCGCGCCGAATGCATCGACCTCGCCGAGAAGTGGGACATCCCGATCTCGGCCACGAAGGAGAAGCTCTACTCGATCGACGAGAACATGTGGGGACGCGCGATCGAGTGCGGTGTGATCGAGAACCCTTGGTCGAACGCGCCCGAAGAGCCGTACACGATGACCGCGCACGTGCGCGACGCGCCGTCGACGCCCGCGGAGGTCGTGCTGCAGTTCGAAAGAGGCGTGCCCGTCGCGATCGACGGCGATCGCGTCGACTTCGTCGAGCTGATCGGCCGCCTCGGTCCGAGGGTCGGCGCGTACGGCTTCGGTCGCATCGACATGGTCGAGAACCGGCGGGTCGGCATCAAGAGCCGCGAGGTGTACGAATGTCCGGCCGCGATCGCGCTGATCGCCGCGCACCGCGACCTCGAGGGCATCACGCTCGAGCGCGACGTCGCGCGCGAGAAGCAACGGCTCGAGATTCGTGTCGCGGAGCTGATCTACGACGGCCTGTGGCACTCGCCGCTCATGCGTGCGCTCGACGCGTTCATGGTCTCGACACAGGAGCACGTGACCGGCGAGGTGCGGCTGCGACTGGAGGCCGGGCGCTGCGACGCGGTCGGCCGGCGCGCACCGCGCAGTCTCTACGACCACGATCTCGCGACGTACGACGCGGAGGACTCCTTCCGCCACGAGGACTCGGCCGGGTTCGTGCGGCTCTGGGGGCTGTCGGTCGAGACGTGGTCGCGTCGCCAGGGACCTGGGGCGTCGTGATGGGTCCCACCGAAGCCGCCGACGGACGCACGCTCTGGCACGGACGGTTCGCAGAGGCGCCCAGCGACGAGCTCCTCGCGTTCACCGTCAGTCTCCCGTTCGACATCCGCCTCGCGTCCGACGACCTGCGGGGTTCGCGCGCGCACGTCGCGATGCTCCACCGTGTCGGCCTGCTCGACGCCGAAGAGCACGACGCGATCCAACGCGCGCTCGACGCGGTCGCGTCCGAGCTCGCCTCGGGTGCATTTGCGTTCGCGCCGACCGACGAGGACATTCACACCGCGATCGAGCGCCGCGTCACCGAGATGGCGGGCTCGGCGGGCGCGAAGCTCCACACCGGTCGCAGCCGCAACGACCAGGTCGCCCTCGACCTCCGCCTCTTCCTGCGCCGCGTGGGTCGCGAGCAGGTCGAGCGGATCGTGGCGCTCCAGGACGTCCTGCTCCGCCGGGCCGAGGAAGCGGGCGACACGTACCTGCCGGGTTACACGCACATGCAGCGCGCGCAGCCGGTCATGCTCTCGCACCATCTGCTCGCGCACTTCTGGGCGCTGGCGCGCGACGTCGACCGCTGGCGCGATGCGCTCGAACGCGCGTCGGTATCGCCGCTCGGTGCGGGCGCGCTCGCGGGCTCGAGCCTCCCGCTCGCGCCGGCCGACGTCGCGGCGGACCTCGGGTTCGCGCGGCCGTTCGAGAACTCGCTCGACGCCGTGTCGGATCGCGACTTCGTCGCCGAGGCGCTGTTCGTGATTGCGCTCACGCAGACTCACTTGTCGCGCATGGGTGAGGAGATCGTGCTGTGGGCGACCGACGAGTTCGGCTTCATCCGCCTGCCCGACGCGTACTCGACGGGCTCGTCGATGCTCCCGCAGAAGAAGAACCCCGACATCGCGGAGCTCGCACGCGGCAAGGCCGGGCGGGTCATCGGTGACCTCGTCGGGTTCCTCACGACGCTGAAGGGTCTGCCGCTCGCGTACAACCGCGATCTGCAGGAGGACAAGGAGCCGTTGTTCGACGCGCTCGACACCTGCGCGCTGTCGTTGCTCGCGCTCAGCGGTCTCTACGACGCGGTCGTGTTCGTCGACGAGCGCATGGCCGAGGCCGCCGACAGCTCGATGACCGCGGCGACCGATCTCGCCGAGCACCTCGTGAGCGGGGGCATGCCGTTCCGCGAGGCGCACGCGGCGGTCGGCACGCTCGTGCGCCAGTCGATCGAGCGGGGGGTTCCGTTCGAGGAGCTCGTCGCCACCGATCCCCGGCTCGGTCCGGAGGCGCTCACGCTCCTCGCACCGGGCGCGGGGGTGCAGCGCCGGCTCACTCCCGGTGGCGCGGGTCCGAAGGCCGTCGTCGCGCAGGTCGCGCTCGCGCAGCAATGCCTCGTCGAGGAGCGGGCCTGGCTCGCGTCGTGACGCGCGCGCTCCCGCGAGCGTTCTACGACCGGGACGCGCGCACGGTCGCACCCGAGCTGCTCAACAAGCTGCTCGTCACCGGTCGCGGTGCGGCCCGGGTCGCGGCGCGCATCGTCGAGGTCGAGGCGTACTGCGGCTCGGACGATCCCGGCAGTCACGCGTACCGCGGCCCGACCGCGCGCAACGCGACGATGTTCGGTCCGCCCGGTCACCTGTACGTCTATTTCACGTACGGCATGCACTGGTGCGCGAACGCGGTGTGCGGTCCGGGCCGCGTGCCGCACGCGGTCTTGCTGCGCGCCGGCGTGCCCATCGCGGGGCTCGACCTGATGCGCGCGCGCCGTCCCGCGGCGCGGCGCGACCGCGATCTCTGCTCGGGTCCCGCGCGCCTCGCGCAGTCGTTCGGCCTCGACCGCACGTTCGACGGTGACGACCTCGTCCGCGGTCCGCTCCGCATCGTCGACGACGGGCTCGAACCACCGGCGCGCCCCGGAGTCTCGACGCGCATCGGCCTCTCCGTCGGCAAGGGCGAGCAGTTCCCCTGGCGTTACTTCGTCACCGGCGACCCGAACGTGTCGCGTTGAGTTGCGGAGTGCATCGTTCCCGCAGGAACGGACGGGTCGGTTTCGCGGCCCGTCCGAGCCGTCAGGTGAGGCGCCGAGGAGGGCGACGCCTGCGAGCCCGACAGAGGCACCGAGCGAAGCGAGCCGGCCGGCCCGGGCTCGCTCCCGTCCCGCGTCCCGGAGCGGCGAGCGAAGCGAGCGCGACCATGACCATGACAAACCGTGACTACGACGGGTTGACCCAGATGGTCACGGTGCCGTAGGCGTCGACCTCGGAATTGCCGACGGGCGACTGCTTCCAGACCCGCCCCGCGAGCGACGCGGGGTTCGGCGGGGGCGCGGCCTGCACGATGATCCGCGCGTGCAGGAGATGCGCGCCGATCGTCGCGCTCGCTTGGTCGCCGAGCAGTCCGAGCACGGTCGGCACCGTGACCGTCTGCGGTGGTCCGTTCGCGACCTTGAGCGTCACGAGCGCGCCTCGCGTCGACGCGGTGTGACCGACGGGGTCCTGCGCGACGACGACGCCCGGCGGGTACTGCCGGCTCGCGACGTCGACCCGGGCGACGCGGTAGCCGGTGTCGGTGAGCACCTGCTGCGCCTGGTTGAACGGCATGCCGACGACATCGGCGACCGGCGGGCTCGGGGGCTCGGTCGTGACGGTGCCGACATCGGGAGTCGGGAACTGCGCGATCGGAACCTCTGCGAGCGCGGCGCCTTCGTAGAGCCCCCAGATCTGCGCGGGCCACGTACCGCCGGTGACCTTCTCGCGGGTGCGGGGCGGCACCATCGACAGTTCCTTCTGCGGGTACCCGACCCACACCGCGGTCGTCAGCTGTGGGGTCGAGCCGACGAACCACGCGTCCTTCCAGTTCTCGCCGGTACCGGTCTTGCCCGCGACCGGACGTCCGATGCGCGCGTTGATGCCGGTGCCGCGCGTCACGACCTGTTGCATCACGCCGTTGACCTCGCGCGCGATCGACGTCGGCAGCACGCGCTGCGAGTCCGTTTGCGAGCGGTAGAGCACGTTTCCGTTCGGCGCGACCACGCTCGTGACGAACACCGGGTCGTTGTGGATCCCGTCGGCCGCGAAGCTCGTGTACGCCGACGCCATGTCGAGCACCGTTACCGCGTTCGATCCGATCGCCGTCGAGAGGTAGGGCGTGAGCGGCGAGCGGATGCCGACGTGCGACGCGAGGTCGACGACGCGCTGCGGTCCGATGTCCTCGATGAGCTGCGCGTAGACGGTGTTGACCGAGTGCACGGTCGCGTCGACGAGGTTCATGTGGCCGCCGCCGGTGCCGTCGTAGTTGTGCAGCACCCACGGCTCCTGCCCCGGCGAGGTGATCGTGAGCGTCTTCGGCGCCGCGTAGGTGCGCGTGAGCGGGACGTCGTCCTCGAGCGCGGCCGCGAGCACGAACGGCTTGAACGCGGAGCCGGCCTGGCGCTGACCCTGACCCGCGAGGTCGAACTGCGCGTACGGCTCGGAGCCGTAGAAGTCCCGGCCGCCGACGTACGCCTCGACGTGGCCGTTGCGCGGGTCGATCGAAACGAGCGCGCCCGACGGGTCCTGCGCGGGATCGACGAGCACGTGGTTCAGCGCGCTCTCGGCTTCCTGTTGGCGCGCGGGATCGAGCGTCGTTCGGATCACGAGCCCGCCCGTGTAGAGGAGGTGACGGCGCGCGTCGATCGTCGCGCCGAACTGCTTGTGGCTCAGCACGAACTGCTCGACCTCGGCCACGAAGTACGGCGCGCGCATCTCGTCGTCGGCGGGCTGCGGGTGCAGCCCGAGGGGCTCGGTCTTCGCCTTGGCGACGACGGCCTTCGTCGCGTATCCGTACTCGGCCATCTTGTCGAGCACGACGTTGCGGCGCGTGAGTGCGGCCTGCGGCACGACGAACGGGTTGTAGCCCTCCGGTGCCTGGATCAGACCGGCGATGAGCGCGCCCTGGGTCAGCGTGAGGTTGCTCGCGGGCACTCCGAAGTAGCGCTCCGCCGCGCTCTGCACGCCGTAGGAGCCGCTGCCGAAGTAGACGAGGTTGAGGTAGTGCTCGAGGATCTGGTGCTTCGTGAACTTCCGCTCGAGCTGCACCGCGAGCGTGACCTCGCGCAGCTTGCGGTGCACGGTCTTCTGATCGTTCAGCATCACGTTGCGGACGTACTGCTGCGTGATGGTCGAGCCGCCCTGCGCGATCTCGCCCTTGTCGATGTCGGTGCGGAGCGCGCGCAGCATCGCGTGGACGTCGACGCCGGGGTGCTCGTAGAAGCGGTGGTCCTCGATCGCGATGACCGCGTGCTGCAGGTTCGGCGACACCTTGCTCAAGGGAACGTCGGTGCGGTGGATCCCGGCGTCGAGCCGCGCGAGCACGCTGCCGTCGGCGGCGAGGACGACCGACGACTGGTCGGGGACCGCCGAGGTCAGCTTCGAGAGGTCGGCGGTGTAGCTGCAGGCCGCGGTCGCGACGAGCAGCGCGATCGCGAGCCCGATCGGGAGCGCGCGCCGACGACCCCGACCCCGAGACCGGGACCGGTTCGCCACTCCCGCGCTGCCGTCGACAGTCACACCAGTCACATCGGCACCATTGTCGCTCAGGAGCAACATCAGTGCGAGGCCAGGGCTAGCCTGCGCCCATGCCGGGCGACCAGGAGCGGATCGCCGCGCTCACCCAGGGCGCGATCGACGTCATCTCGCCCGGGGAGCTGACCGCCAAGCTCGCCTCGGGGAAGCGCCTGCGGGTCAAGCTGGGGCTCGACCCGACCGCCTCCGACCTCCACATCGGTCACGCCGTCGTCCTCCGCACGCTCCGGCGCTTCCAGGACGCCGGCCACCTCGCCGTCCTCATCCTGGGCGACTTCACGGCTCGCGTCGGTGATCCCTCGGGCCGGTCGGCCACCCGTCCGCGTCTGTCGCGCGAGCAGATCGACGCGGCCGCCGACACGTACCTCGCGCAGCTCACGCGCATCCTCGATCCCGACCCCGCCCGGCTCGAGGTCCGCCGCAACTCCGAGTGGCTCGACCGCATGGAGGTCGAGGACATCCTGCGGCTGACGGCCCGCACGACCGTCGCCCGCATGCTCGAGCGCGACGACTTCGCCAAGCGCTACTCCTCGGGCGAGGCCATCTCGCTGACCGAGTTCCTCTATCCGCTGTTCCAGGGCTGGGACTCGGTGATGGTCGACGCCGACGTCGAGCTAGGCGGCACCGACCAGCTGTTCAACCTCCTCGTCGGCCGCCAGCTCCAGCAGCAGGAGGGCCGGGAGCCGCAGGTCGTCATCACGACGCCGTTGCTCGAAGGGCTCTCGGGCGGCCCGAAGATGTCGAAGTCGCTGGGCAACTTCGTCGGGCTCACCGAACCCCCGGCCGAGCAGTTCGGGAAGCTCATGTCGATCCCGGACGCGCTCATCCCCACGTACCTGGAGTACGCGACGGCGTGGCCCCAGGCCCGCATCGACGAGACGATCGCCGAGCTCGCGTCGGGCGCGCGCTCGCCGCGCGACGCCAAGCGCCTGCTCGGCCGCACCGTCGCCGACCTGTACCACGGGCCCGGCACGGGGGAGCAGGCGCAGGCCGACTTCGACCGTGTGTTCATCGAGGGCAAGGCGCCCACCGAGATCGCCGGGTACGAGCTCGCCGACGACGGCGAGGTCCGGCTGAGCCGCGTGCTCCACGAGTCCGGCCTGGTTGGTTCCAAGCGGGAAGCAGCCCGTATGATCCGTGATGGCGCGGTCCGGGTCGACGCCGGCGCCGTTGCCGAGGACGTAGTGAAACCGGCGTCGGCGTGGTGGGGGACGCAGATCCAGGTCGGCAAGCGCAAGTGGATCCGGATCATGGCGCCCACGGTTTGACAGCCCCTCCGGGGGTCCATAGGATGATCAGTCGCCTCTCCGGCGGCCTGCAGAGGCCGCGGGCGGGGGGTTTTGACACCACCAGCTCGGGACTTGCGTGCGCGAGCACGTTCCAGCAGTAACGGTTCCGAGCTGCGTGTCGCCGATGTGCTCGTACTCAGTGCGCGCCTGTCGGGAACCGCACCTTGACAACAGAGCAGTGAAGCCAAAAGCCAGTGCTGGTGATGAGCGATCATCACCACCTCGTGTTGCCATCTCGACCTCAGGTCGAGATGGAAAGTCACCCGAAGGGTTCAGTTCCCGGAGGGTGACTCTGAACAGATCGAAGGTGCCGTCCTCGGTTCGCCGAGCGCCGGCGCTTCTAGATCTTGACGGAGAGTTTGATCCTGGCTCAGGACGAACGCTGGCGGCGCGCTTAATACATGCAAGTCGAACGTGAAGCCGGGGCTTGCCCCGGTGGAAAGTGGCGAACGGGTGCGTAACACGTGAGCAACCTGCCCCGAAGACTGGGATAACACCGGGAAACCGGTGCTAATACCGGATGCCCTCTTCTGATCGCATGGTCGGATGAGGAAATGGATTCCGCTTCGGGATGGGCTCGCGGCCTATCAGCTTGTTGGTGGGGTAACGGCCCACCAAGGCGACGACGGGTAGCTGGTCTGAGAGGACGACCAGCCACACTGGGACTGAGACACGGCCCAGACTCCTACGGGAGGCAGCAGTAGGGAATCTTGCTCAATGGGCGAAAGCCTGAAGCAGCGACGCCGCGTGCGGGATGAAGGCCTTCGGGTTGTAAACCGCTTTCAGCAGGGACGAAACTGACGGTACCTGCAGAAGAAGCGCCGGCTAACTACGTGCCAGCAGCCGCGGTAATACGTAGGGCGCAAGCGTTGTCCGGAATTATTGGGCGTAAAGAGCTCGTAGGCGGTGTGTCACGTCGATCGTGAAAACGTACAGCTTAACTGTGCGCGTGCGGTCGATACGGGCATCACTGGAGTTCGGCAGGGGAGACTGGAATTCCTGGTGTAGCGGTGAAATGCGCAGATATCAGGAGGAACACCGGTGGCGAAGGCGGGTCTCTGGGCCGATACTGACGCTGAGGAGCGAAAGCGTGGGGAGCGAACAGGATTAGATACCCTGGTAGTCCACGCTGTAAACGTTGGGCGCTAGGTGTGGGG
>DATBAK010000014.1 GCA_036271555.1 Acidimicrobiia bacterium | reverse complement strand
GGCCTCGATCCCGCGTCGACCGTCGTCGCCGCGGTCGACGATCTCGAAGCGCGCGGACTACCCGTCGGCGCGGTGCAGCTCGACTCGTGGTGGTACCCGCACGAGGTGCTGCGGCCGTTCGACACCGACGAGTGGGAGGTCCCGCCGAGCGGGATGGTCCGCTGGGAGCCGCGTACCGACGTGCTGCCCGACGGCGTCGCCGCGCTGCGCGAGCGTCTCGGTCGCCGACCGCTCGTGACGCACTGTCGGCACGTGTCGTCGCAGTCGTCGTACGGCGACGAGTTCCCGATGTGGGTCGACGGCGATCGCGCGCACCCGCAGACGCCGGAGCTCTACGAGCGCCTGCTCGACCAGGCCGTGGCGTGGGGCGTCGAGGTGTTCGAGCACGACTGGCTCATCGAGTGCTTCCTCGGTGTGCGCGGGCTGCGCCAACCCGGACGCGCCGCCGCGTGGCAAGAGGGCATCGACGCCGCGCTCGATCGCCGCGCGCTGCACGCGCAGTGGTGCATGGCGTCGCCTGCCGACTTCGCGCAGGCGAGTCGCTTGCGCCACGTCACGTCGATCCGAACGAGCGGTGACCACGCGTACCTCGTCGGACCGGAGCTGCTGTGGGCGTGGTTCATGCAGACGAACGTGATGGCGCGCGCGCTCGGGTTCTGGCCGTACAAGGACGTCTTCCACTCCGGCGCCGACGGCGAGTTCGCGGCGACGCGCGAGGGCGAAGCGCTGTTCGCGGCGCTGTCGGCCGGCCCGGTCGGCGTCGGCGATCGCATCGGCACCGCCGACGTTGCGTTGATCCGGCGTACGTGTCGCGCCGACGGCGTACTCGTGCGTCCCGATGTGCCGATTGCGGCCATCGACCGCGCGGCGTTCGACGCGCCGGTGTGGAACGGAGCGCTGATGACGGGCAGCGCGTACACGCAGCACGCGGCCGGGCGCTGGGGCTACGTCGTGACCGCGAACGTCGCGGCCGACGGCGAACGCCACACGACGCGTGTTCTGCTGCAAGAGCTCGGCGAGGACCGGCCGGACACGGCCGAGGTCTGCGTGTACGACTGGCGGCGTGAGACGGTCGAGATCCTTCCCTCCGACGGAGAGTACGAAGTCGAGCTCGACGCGCGCGACTGGGACTACCGAGTGCTCGCACCCGTGCTGGGTGAGGTCGCGGTGATCGGCGATCCGTCGCTCTATGCGTGCGCAGGCGACGCGCGTATCGCCGACGTGTCCGTCGACGCGGCCGGCGTGGTCACGATCACCGTGCTCGGCGCGAGGGAGCGCGTGTCCCTTCGGATCTGGTCGCGGGACAACGGTGTGCGCGACCTCGTCGTCGACGTCCCCGACGCGGGTTGGATGCGCCTGTCGCCGTAGATGCCCCAGGAACGGGCGGGTCGTTTTGCGGACCGCCCGAGTCGCAGGCTGAGGCGTCAAGCAGGGCGAAGCTTGCGAGCCCAACCAGAAAAGCTCAGAGCGGATATTCGAACTCGAGCTCGTGCGCGATCGGGATGCCGTGCTGGCCGAGCGTCGGTATCTCGGGCTTCAGCACGCGTGACTGCTCGATGCTGTTGCGGTGGAACCCGATCCAGTCCCAGCCCGCGCGCTGGTAGATGCGCAGGGCATCGGTGTTGTCGTTCGTCGTGATGAGCCAGAGCCGCTTCCACCCGGCGTCACGCGCGTGCTCGACGGCCGCGTCGAGCAACGCGACACCGGCACCGGCACCGCGATAGGTCGTCACGATCGCGACGAGCTCGGCGGCGCCGTCGACCTCGAGCCACAGCGCGACGCCGATGGGATGACCGTCGAGCTCGGCGATGTAGCCGTCGAGCTGCGACACGTCGTCGATGAGGCGGCCGCGGCTCGCGACCCGCGTCGACGCGAAGGTCGACGCGATCGTGTCCGCGATCCAGGGGCGGTCGTCGTCGGTGACGCGCTGGATACGCACGCCGTTCAGTGCATCACACGGGCTGGCGGCTCGCCGTAGCGGCCCGAACATGACGCGCGTGTCAGGGTTACACTCCCGCGCATCTGCGACGAGAGGTGCCTGCTGTGTCGAACCTTCGGATCGTCGACGCCGACTGCCACATCCTCGAGCCACCCGACATCTGGAAGAACCACCTCGGGTCGAAGTGGCAGGACAAGGCGCCGAAGCTCGTGAAGGACGCCGACGGCGGCGACGCCTGGCTCACCGCAGTGGGTGGTGAGCCGGATCCGATCGGGCTCGTCGCGACCCCGGGGATGCCGTTCGACCAGTTCCGTTGGCTCGGTGTGACCTACGAGGAAGCGCGCACCGGTTGCTACAACGGCGCGGCACGTCTGGAGGACATGGACATCGACGGCGTCGACGCCGAGATCCTCTTCCCGCCGCAGCGCACGATGAGCCACTTCCTCGGTGACGACGACGCCGACTTCGTGCTCGCCGGTGTCGAGGCGTACAACGACTTCCTGTTCGAGGAGTTCTGCGCGCCCGATCCGGCGCGGCTCATCGGACTCGCGCAGATCCCGTCGCTCGACATCGACGTCGCGATCGACGCGCTGCGCAAGGCCAAGGCGCGCGGCGCGAAGGGTGTGCTGATCTCGAACTGGCCGTCGGGGAGTGGCGACCTCTCCCGCGACGACGACCCGTTCTGGGCGGCCGCGTGCGACGAGGGCATGCCCGTGGCGATCCACATCAACATCATCTCCCGCGCGCAGCGCGCGGCCGGCCGGCGCGCGGCCGCACAGGAGACCGTCTCGCGCTACGACACGCGCGACGAGGCGACGCGCGCGAAGGCGATCGGTGGCATGAGCCACGTGTTCTCGATGGCCGCCGGCAACATCACGTCCGCGATCCTCACCGGTGTCTTCGATCGGTTCCCCGAGTTGCAGATCTGCTGGATCGAGACCGGCGTCGGCTGGCTGCCGCACTTCATCGAGTGCCTCGACGACCGTTACTGGCGCAACCGCGCGTGGGGCCGGCTGCCGATCGAGGAGCCGCCGAGCTTCTACTGGTATCGCAACAACGCGGCGTCGTTCATCACCGACCGGTCGGGCGTCGAGCTGCGCCATCGCGTCGGCGTCGACAACATGATGTGGTCGTCGGACTACCCGCACCACGGCAACGACTGGCCGTACTCGCGCAAGGTGATCGAGGAGACGATGGGCTCGATCCCCGCCGCCGAGAAGGCCAAGATCACCGGCGGCAACGCCGCGCGCATCTGGGGCCTGTAGCGCACGGCGGTTCCTCGGAACCGCCCGGGGTCAGCTGCGCGCTTCGCCGATGGCGTCGAGCGTGAAACGTTGCAGCGTGCGTTGGTGCACGTAGTTGAGGACCTGGTCGACCGCGGGCACGAGTCGGCCGGTCTGCGCGCTGAGGTCCTGCACCGCGCGCAGCAGCTCCGGCGTCCACTCCTCGTGGGACTTGCCGGCGAACATGTCGATGACCTGCCGCTGCAGCACTTGGAAGTTGCGCACGTAGATCTTCACGAGCTCGACCAGCACCTCGGGCGGCATGCCGATGGCGGTGAGCTCGGCGACCGCCTCGAGCATGCGGAGGTCGGTCTCGTCG